>NZ_JBZFUL010000006.1:0-123657 GCF_058314515.1 Streptococcus sp. ELY_137 | reverse complement strand
TACGAGTTCGTTTGTGGTAAGATGGGTGTAGGTCATTTATGGTAGTTCCTCTCAGACAAATGTGGTGTTTATCTGAGCCTAACATAAATGGCTTTTTTCTGTCTAGCTTAATTTTACAAATTGGGTTTTTAATAAAATGCCTTGCACTTACAGGAAAATATGATATACTTAACCAGTAAACAATTTAATTAACTGGTTAAGGAAAGGAAACCAAAATGAAAAAAAAGCAAACCATCATTTTTGGAAGTTTGTTTGTGCTTATTTGTGCCATCATTGGAGGGATTTGGTTCAATAAGTCCCAAGAACGAACCAATGGGAAGATCAAAGTTGTAGCCACCTTTTATCCTATGTATGAATTTACCAAGGAAGTAGTGGGAGATCAAGGTGAAGTCAAGCTCTTGATAAAGGCTGGAACGGAGCCACATGATTTTGAGCCCTCAACCAAGGATGTGGCCGCCATGCAGGAAGCAGATGCTCTGGTTTATGACAACGAAAATATGGAAACCTGGGTTCCTAAAATTAAAAAGTCAATTGGCAAGGATAAGACAACCTTTATTAAGGCAACAGGCGATATGCTTTTACTAGCTGGAGACGAAGGCGAGCATGATCATGAAGGATCTGAGGCGGGTCATCATCATGAGTATGACCCTCATGTCTGGTTATCTCCTCACCGTAGTATTAAACTAGTAGAGAATATCCGCGACAGTTTATCTAAAAAATTTCCAAATAAGGCTAATACCTTTAAAAAAAATGCTGCCACTTATATTAAGAAGTTAGAAAAACTGGATAAAGAGTATAGTAATGCGCTCTCTTCAGCTCGACAAACTAGTTTTGTTACCCAGCATGCCGCTTTTAATTATCTAGCCTTAGATTATGGGCTTAACCAGATCCATATCAATGGATTCTCAGCTGAAAGCGATCCTTCAGCCCAGCATTTAGCTGAACTGAGTCAGCAAGTAAAAGATTACGGTATCAAGTATGTCTATTTTGAAGAAAATGCATCATCAGCTGTTTCTGACACTTTGGCCAAAGAAGCTGGTGTTCAGACCCTTGTTTTAAACCCTGTTGAAAGTCTGACGCAAAAAGAACTAGATAAGGGCGAAAATTATATTTCAATCATGCGCAGGAACCTTACTAATCTCCGTAAAACAACAGATAGTCAGGGACAGGAGGTGCCGGCTAAGGAACCTGAAAAAACTGTACAAAAAGGCTATTTTAAGGATGCTGATGTGACCAATCGTAAATTGTCCGACTGGTCGGGCAACTGGCAGTCTGTCTATCCTTATCTCACAGATGGAACCTTGGATCAAGTCTGGGACTACAAGGCTAAGCTTAATAAGGATATGACCGCTAAGGAATATAAGGATTATTATAGCAAGGGATATAAGACAGATGTTACAGCGATCCTTATAAAAGGGGATAAAAATCAGGTAAGCTTTACGAAAAATGGCAAAAAGTATACGTATACCTATAAGTATGCAGGCTATAAAATATTGACCTATGAAAAGGGGAACCGTGGTGTCCGCTATCTCTTTGAAGCAACCGATAGTAAAGCTGGAGAATTTAAATACATTCAGTTTAGCGATCATAATATATCAAAGATTAAGAGCAGTCATTTCCATCTATTTTGGGGAGCTAGTAGCCAAGAAGCCATTCTTAAAGAAATGGATAATTGGCCAACCTACTATCCTAAAGACATGACAGGACATGAAATTGCACAAGATCTTGTTGTTCACACCTAAGCTATACATAAAAAACTGAGCTGGAAATATTTTCAGCTCAGTTTTTTTCTAGACAGAGAAAAACAGCTCATTGGAGCTGTTTTCAATCTTATTTGAGGCCGTATTTCTTGTTGAAACGATCGACACGTCCATCTGCTTGAGTGAACTTTTGACGTCCAGTGTAGAATGGATGTGAGTCAGAAGAGATTTCAACACGTACCAAAGGGTATGTTTCACCTTCAAACTCTACAGTTTCGTTCGATGGTTTGGTAGAACCGCTGAGGAACTTGTAACCGGTAGTTGTATCGAGGAATACGACTGGACGGTATTCTGGATGGATATCTTTTTTCATTCTTTAAAATTTCCTTTCTGCCATAGCTTTCATAAGCCATAGTTTAATAACTATTCTAGTTTAACAAAGTTCCAAGCGTTTGGCAAGACTTTTACCATAATTCTTATAGATTTTAATGGGATGAAGCCCCTGAAGTAGCATCGGTAGTATCATCATGACCACCAGAAGATGAAGCACCAGACGTGGCATCAGTTCCGCCATGGGCACTAGCAGGCATAGCTCCTCCGCTTCCCCCAACCAAGCGCTGTCCAGTAGTTTCGAGATACCAATCAAGCCAAGGCTGAAAGTTAAAAACAATTTCGTTGATACCGGCATAGGAACCATCTGGGTAATACATGGCTTGGTAATTATGGGTATTGACAACACCAGCAGGTGAACCAGGGACGATAGTACGAACATATTCCTGATTACCGTTGCGCAGGGTACCAATAACCCACTCAACATTTTTCATACGAGCTGGCGGCAGGGAATCATGAACCGTGGACATACGGTTTCCGACTTGTTCAGGCACCCGTTTAGCCAGCATGGTTTCAGGGTCTTGATGAGCATTGTTATAATAAAGAAATTGATTATTATCATCAGCATAAGTTAGTTCGAATGGCATGGAATTCAGAAACATATTGAGCTGATTGACTGTCAGGAGCCCCTTATCAAGTTTAACATAAGTATCCCCATCAACAGCATTGGTGAGCTTAGCAGCCTTGTCTAGCCACTCTGGATCATCTGGATCGACACCTTGGACAGTTGTTGCGATATTGCCAGTAACGTCCAAATCTTCAGGCTCAATGGGTCTTGGTTTTTTCAATTTGGAAACAACCTCCACATACTTGATAAAATTATCGAGACAGGTCTCTAGAAAATTAACCGTTCCTTCATTGATAATATTTCCGTCATCGTCAAAGGCTTCCTTGGCTTTGCCAAGCAAGAATTCGTTGCCGGGTAAGGTGTAAGCATTGACACCTGGGGCTTCTAAAATTTTCCGCAGGTGCACTTGGGCGCGTGAGGTTCCTTGATCGTGATAGGAAGCACCAACAATCATAACTGGTTTGCTTTCAAATGGATGCAGGTTGAAAGACAGCCATTCCAATGTGCTTTTGAGGGCAGGAGTAGTCGTGTGATTGTGTTCAGGTGTTGCAATGATAACGCCGTCAGCCCGTATAATTTTATTGTAGAGATACTGAATAGCAAAGGAGTCTGACTGATCGTCATCTTGATTGAACATAGGAACATCCTTAATTTCTAAGACTTCCATCTCAAATTTAAATTTAAAATGACGACGAATATATTCTAACAGCATGCGGTTATATGATTGCTCAGCATTTGACCCAACGATTCCAACAAATTTCATAGTCATACTTCCTCCTTACAGTTGTTCCCAGTCGAAATTTTCAGCTTCCTTTTTCAGCAGTTCTTTAGCATTTGACATCTTTTCAACCATAGTGACAAAAAGTCGAAAATCATCAAAAATAGCATCTAACTTTTGGCTGGTTTCAATATCATTCAAATTTCCTTCAGAATCGAAAGCTTGCAGAGAATGGGACAGGAGAAATTCATCAGGTAGCACTGAGGCTTTTAATTCAGGTGCATTGAGAATCTGGCGGAGCTGCAGCTGGGCGCGCGAGGATCCTAAGGTACCAAATGAAGCGCCGGTGATCATAACCGGTTTGTTAAGCATAGGATAAATACCGTAAGATAGCCATGCTAAGGCGTTCATTAGAGCGGCAGGGATAGAGTGATCATACTCCGGTGTGCCAATAATCACACCATCAGCAGCTTCGATTTTATCAGCTAATTCTGTAACAAGGTCTGGTAGTTGGCGATTAGCAGGTTTATTGAAGACAGGTAATTCCTTGATTTCAACTAATTCAATATCAGCCTTATCAGCAAAGTGTCTTTGGATATATTGTAAAAGTTGGCGATTAGTCGATTGTTTTGAATTTGTTCCAACAATTCCAATTAGTTTCATATAAATAAGGCCCCCTAGTACTATGATATTTTTATTGTAGCAAAAAAACACTTATTATGTAAGCATTTTTAAGATAGTTTTATTTTACTGATCTCAGGACTAGCAATCAGATTATTATCGGTAGTAATAATCAGAGCGCCTAAGTCCTGTTCTCGGGCAATCCCTGTCAGAATGTCTGATGGATTCTGGCCAAAAAGGCGGCTAGTCCAGATTTCTCCATCGACTGATTTTGGAGAAACAATCGTTAAGCTAGCTATTTGACTATCAAGAGGGTAACCTGTTTGGCTGTCAAAAATATGATGATAAGTCTTACCTGCAGCTGTAAGAGTCCGCTCATAAATACCTGAGGTGACGATGGATTGATCACGAACTCCTAGAACAGCTACATGGTGTCCCCGAGGCTGTTTCGGGTTTTGGATACCGATATGCCACAGCTGGTCGGGATTGTGAAAGGCAGGACCGAAAGTTAAGACATTGCCTCCCAAATTAATAAGCCCAGCTGGGACATTGCACTGGCGAATAAAGTCGACGATACGATCGGCAATATAGCCTTTAGCTAGGGCTCCTAAATCTATTTTCATGCCCTTTTTAGCCAGATAGACCGTCTCTTTGGCCTTATCTAGTATAATATCTTCCGGATTGATGAGGGCTAGAGCAGCATCAATTTCCGTCTGGCTGGGACGCCTAGCATCTGCGAAGCCAATGCGCCAAGTCTGAACAAGAGGACCAATAGCTATATTGAGGTAGCTGTCAGGTGCACAGCTATGCTTTTGACCAAGAGAGATGAGTTCGTAGAGCTCAGGGTGCACCTGAACAGCACAAATGCCAGCTGCACGATTGATAGCCATGAGTTCGGAGCCTTCGTCATTAGCTGAAAAACGATGGTCATAGAGGTGGAGCAGCTCTTCAACCTCATCCAAAATAGGCTGAGGATTATCGTGATAAATGCTGATATCGATGCTGGTTCCCATCAGTTTAACGCGACGGTTAGTGAGCAGCATGTGCAAGAACCTCTCTAATTTCCTGATAGATTTGCTCGTTTTCTTCCAAGCTGTAAGAATTAGCTCCGCTAGCAAGTGGGTGGCCGCCGCCATCATGTCGCTTGGCAATTTCGTTGATAACAGCTGTTTTGCTGCGCAGGCGGACACGATAATGTCCCTCAGGTTGTTCTACAAAAATAGCCCAAGACTGTACGCTATCAATTTTTCCAGGACTACCAACAATAGCAGAACTTTCAGCCTCTGTTACCTGAAAGCTATCGAGTATGTCACGAGTTAGGGTCACTTGTGCAGCGCCATTGTCATCCACTTGCAAATGCTCAAAGATATAGCCTTGCAATTTAGCAATTTTAAAGGAGAAGCTATCCATTTGCCGGGAGAGGCCAGCGAAATCAAAATCATACTCTCTCAGCTTTGCTGCCAAGCGTAGTGTCTTTGGTGTTGTTGCGCTGTAGAGAAAGCGGCCAGTATCACCGACTATACCAACATAAAGGAGACGGGCAGCTTCATCGGAGAAGTCAAGGCCGGCGCTCAGGGCAAAATCTGTAATAATCTCACTGGCGCTAGAGGCCTGTGTATCTACGTATACAATATCTCCATAAACATCTTCATTGGGATGATGATCAATCTTGATGAGAAAATCTCCACTGCCGTAGAGTTCGTCATCAATTCGTGGTCGGTTAGCTGTGTCGGTAACAATTACGAGTGCTTCCTGATAAGCGGTATTATCCACTTGGTCCATTGAAGCCATCCATGACAGGCTGGGTTCATTGGTTCCAGCTGCCAGCACTCTTTTTTGTGGAAAATTATGCTTGATTAATTCTTTTAGTCCCAACTGACTGCCTAGGGCATCCGGATCAGGCCGCTGGTGGCGGTGGATAATAATCGTATTATAGTCTTTAATCTTTGCAAGAATTTGTGCGTATATAGACATAAGAACCCCTTTTTAAATAAGATTACCCTTATTATAGCACGTATAGATTTGTTTTCTTCAGATTATAAAGAAATCTTTAGAAAATCTGAAGACTGACTGAAGAATAGGGAGATAAAATAAGAAGTAGAAAAATTTGGATGGAGGAAATTTCTAGTGTCTAAAGAAGCAAAACTCATCTGGCCTTATCTGGCTTGGACCTTTGGTATAACATGGCTGGCATGGGGGCTACAAACTTTTATGCTTGCCAATAACATTATTAACGCTACCGATTTAGCTTGGCTACTTCTGTATACTATTGGCCAATGGGGACCAGTTATTGCGACTTTAATAGTCGTCAAAGGAAATTTTAAAGAGAAGTTCTACTGGATCTTTTCACCGGGAAAAAGGGGAGGCTGGCTTTATTTGCTTATCATGATGGGCCTTCTCACGTTAGTAAGTGCTATGGCTACATCAGGGCGGATGTCTGAAGGGCTTACCCCACTGTCTTTGCTTACTAGTTTTTTAATGACTAGCTTCTTGACAGCTGGAATTGGTGAAGAAGTTGGTTGGCGCGGTATTTTGCAACCGGCTTTGGAAGCGCGCTTTGCCTTTCCTGTAGCAACTATTTTGACAGGTTTGATTTGGGCTTGCTGGCATCTGCCACTGATGCTCATGGATCTAACATTTTTCCCAATTTTTGTGCTTTATACGGTTCTCTACTCATTCTGGTTTGCAGGCCTTTATAAGAAAACCAAATCTGTTCTTTACTGTATGCTACTGCATGGGTTTATGAATGGCGGAGTTGGTGTGCTCTTCAACTTTGAAAGGGAAAACATCATTATGAGACTGTTTGGAATGACAATTATGGCGACCTATAGTATCTATCTCTGGTATCAAACTGACCGTAAGGAGAGGAACTATGATGAGACAAAACACTGACCTGACGCTCAGTCTTATAAGTACCTGTCCGGTAGGTGTGCTCCTCTCTTGGAAACAATCCTAGTCCCCGTCATACTGATGACTCTCTCCAGTTTGCTCATATCAGGAGCGACTAAGGTCTATTTTCATTGGAAAGATAGGCAGAAGGAAAAAATGCTAATGACTAAAGATAACAAAATGATCGAACCACAACCAAAACTCATCTGGCCTTATCTGGTCTGGACCTTTGGCTGGACTTGGGGCTGGTGGGGGTTAATCTTTCTACTTGATAACTCACCGTTTGCCCAGATAGGGCGACTGGTAGGAGGCCTGCTGTGGCCGTTTGGTCCTGCCATAGGAGCAACTATAGTTCTCAAAATCTCTCTGAAAACAATCCCTAAATGGCTCTTTTCCGGTAAAAAGGGGACTTGGCTCTATCTTCTGTTATTTTCTGGACTTTTAACAGTAGTGAGCAGTCTGGCGGTTTCTGGAAGATTAGCTATGGAAGCTTTACCTTCCTTGCCTTTAATGGCCGTCCTGCTTACTCTTGTCGGCGGAGGCAATGAAGAACCAGGTTGGCGAGGTTTTTTACAGCCAGTTCTGGAGAAAAAGTTTTCTTTTCCGCTGGCAACCGTGATCCTTGGTATTATCTGGGGGATCTGGCATCTGCCACTCTGGGTCATAGACAGAGGGGGAAGCTTGTCCAACTTTATCATACAACTCCTAGGATGCATACTCATTGCTTTTGCTTATGCAGGGCTCTACAAAGCCACCCACTCCATTATAGCCTGTTGCCTTTTCCATACAGTATCTAACTTACATTTCTTGGCATTTGAGGGGTTGACTTCGGATTACTCACAAGCCAGTAACTGGTATTACATGGCTGGTCTACTCTTGGTAGCTGGTTGTGGAGTTTGGCTCTGGTATCGGACGGATAAGAAGGAAAAGACCTGTGGCGAGACAATGTAATGATTTGATGTCCAGCTCAATTGATACCTGTCTGGCAGGCTTACTCCTGTCAGTTTCCCTGCTCTTCTGGAAACAATCCCCCAGCCTAGTCCCCGTCATACTGACGATCGTTTCTAGCCTCCGTTTGGATCTAGTCAAACTTTATTTTCACTGGAAGGACAGGCAGGCTGATTACTTATAGAATGGAAGTTTAAAGGAGCCTGTGTTAGTAAATGAAGGAGTTCCGCTAGATTTTGCAAACTGTCTGGTTATCTATCGTGAAAAGGAGGGCTTGTTTATCGGTTTCAAAAGCGAGTTTCATGCTATAATGGCAATAGGAGGGACCTATGGGTTATACGATTTTACTGGCTGAAGACGATAGGGAAATCTCTGAAATCATTCGGCTTTATTTGGAAAGCAATCATTATCAGGTCATAGAAGCTGTGGATGGAGAGGAAGCTTGGACACTTTTTTCAAGAGAATCGGTAGATTTGGCTATTTTAGATATCATGATGCCCAAACTAACTGGCTATGAGGTGCTCAAGCGTATCCGACAGATCAGTAATATTCCGGTCATTATCCTGTCAGCTAAAAACGAAAATCGCGACAAAATCCTAGGTCTGGATATCGGAGCTGACGACTATGTGGCCAAGCCCTTTGAGCCACTTGAAATTGTTGCTCGTGTCAAGTCCAATCTGAGGCGTTATTATGACTTGGGCAGCAAGGGTATCAGCGGTGCGCGTGATGGGCAGCTAAGGGTCGGTAACCTCTTTCTAGATCCAGAAAAAATGCTTGTTTTTAAGGAGGACCAGCCTGTTCACTTGACCGTGACAGAGTTTAGGGTGCTTCACATGCTGATGGCTGCACCGGGACAGATCTTCACTAGACGGCAACTCTATAATCAGACAGGCGACGACTATTTAACCACAGATGAACAGACCATGATGGTTCATATCTCCAATCTGCGGGAAAAAATTGAGGCAGATCCTAAAAATCCTGCCTACATCAAAACGGTAAGAGGGGTAGGCTATAAATTTGAAAAGCAGGACTAGGTCAAAAAGTTTAATCCGCTCCTTATTATGGAGTTATTTCTTACTCCCCTTAACGCTTATCGTCATTTTGCTTTTTGTTGGAAGTGTGGGGACATTTATCCTAAGATATACTCGAGTGGTTCGCTATCCTACCCAAGAGGATTTTCAAAAAAATGACCACTATTTAAAGACTGGTCAATACCATCAGTTTCCTCTCAAAAAAATAGCCCCCAAAGATGCTCGTTTTGCAGTCTTGGATCAGTCTGGACAACTGATTTATGCTAGTCCTAAGGCAGATTTGACTGAACTGAATAAAGCAGAATTAGGAATAATCGAAAGGCTTGACGATAATTTCGTTGTGAATTGGTCAATGACTCCCTTTACTGATCATGGAGGGCAGAAACGTTATTTACTTAAATATAGCCGGCTGAAGGTTATAAAATTTTTCTTTGATTCTGTCGTGGTTCATCTGGATGATAAGAACGAAAAAAATGATGAGATAGTTCACCAGACTCTACTCGATCAAGACTTTAAGGTGATATCCTCCTCTTTTTTGCCGAATGGGGCTTCCCTCCAACATCTAGGCCCTCTCCTCCGTCAGAAGTCGAGGGTTGTAAAATACCCATTTACAACGGATAAACAGGAAAACTTAACACTAGTTTTATACTATTCAGAGGAGTCTTCGGTACCTTCCTTCCTTGTCGCTAATGGTCCTCTGCTAAATAGTTTAGCCTTTTCGGCTTTTTACGTCCTCATCGCTTTGCTATTTGCCATCTGGCTCAACCGCAAGGTCAGGCTGCCGCTCGGTCGATTGCGCCAGGCCATCAATAACTTGACGGATAGGAGTCAGTCTCAGGTGCTGGATTATCAAGGACCATCAGAGTTTGTTGAGATTATAGAAGATTTCAATCAGGTGTCCGATAGCTTGCGGCGCAGTGAGGAGAAAAGCCAGAGGATTCAGGCTGAAAAGCAGGAGATGCTGGCTAATATTTCTCACGATCTCAAAACACCTATCACGGTCATCAAGGGCTATTCTGAAGCTTTGAGAGATGGTTTAATCAAGCCTGAGCAACAGGACAGGTACCTAGAGGCAATCAGTCAAAAATCTCGGAAATTGACCCATTTGATTGACTCCTTTCATAATTACAGCAAGATTGATCACCCAGATTTTACCCTGCAATTGGAGCAATTGGACATTTGTCTTTTTCTCCAAAACTACCTAGAGCAGCACCGTCAGGAGTTTGAACTCAAGGGTTACCGTCTTAAGTTAAGCCTACCACGTGAGGAAGGAATCTTCTGTCATATTGATAGTGAGCAGTTTGAGCGAGTTTTGGATAATCTTTTGGCTAATTTTTTCAGGCACAGCGCTAAGGCCAGCACCCTCTTTATCGGATTGGAAGCAAAAGGGCAAAAACTCCAGATTTTGGTGGCAGATGATGGGGTCGGTATTAATCCTGAGCAAGCAGACCAGCTCTTTCAAGCTTTCGTGACAGGTGATAAGGCGCGACCGTCCAAGGCAGGATCAGGTTTGGGTCTGGCTATCGTTCAGCGCATTATTGACGAACATGGTGGCAATATCAGGTTGGAACAACCGCCTCGAGCGCCCTATAAAACCGTTTTTGTCATTAGTCTGCCCTTATAAATCTCAAAACTATCAAGCGTCAGGGTGTTGGTTATAGAAGTTCCCCAATTTCAAGAAGCGTCTCTTCATGACGCTGACCATCAAAAAAGATAGAGCCAATCCGGTTCTATCTAGAATATAGCCTTTCGTTATACGTTGACAAGGAGCCTTAACTTTTGGAGTGTGGCGCAAGTTCATCGTCATTTGCTCTATAAGCAGTATGTTTTATACCAGTTCTCCTTAGCTGATAGCAGGCCAGTAACTCTACGGTTTCGTGGTTGACTTAGCCTCAAAAACTTTCCAGTCGCCTCAAGGATGAACAGTAGCTCAATTACACCTCATTCTCCCTTTGTAGGATTTTCTAATGGTTTTACCATTTTATAAAAACCGTCAATGTCGTATTTGTGGTAGTTTTTAGGAAATTCAACTTTAGCAACTTGCTTGAAGCCAAAGTGTTCATAAATGCTTTTGGCTTTTTTATTGTAAAACTCAACTGCTAAAGATAGTTTGCTGTAACCTTGGCTAACAGCCAGTCTCTCTGCCTCTCTCAGCAGCTCTAGTCCCAAACCTCTACCTCTGAATGTTTCAAATACAGCAAGATTTGAGATATAGTATTCATCGTCTTTAAATACCTGTAAATATTTCTCTAATCTTGAAGAATGCACTATTTTGAGCATATCTATCAGCCCAACAGAGCTTAGCCAAACGCCCAGATCCGTAACGGTGTTTTTTACCAGTTGTTTTTCGTCTTTAACAGGATAGGAAAGAAGTAGGCCGCAAACCTTGTTGTTTTCGCTTTTGACAAGCATATAATCTTTGCTGAACATATTATCAGGTTTTGCATAAAACTGTCGTGTCGTTTTATAAAAATTGTCTTCTTTTCGTGCAAAAAGGTAGTGGAACATCTTAGGTGCAGACATGTATAGCAGTTCTAAACAAGCTGCCATCTCATTATCGTTGGGTTTCCGAATCATCTTTGTTATTCCTTTCGATTATTTTAGCTATGGTTAACACAAACGTTTATAGGTGATCGTCAATTTTTTCCAAGAGGCTTTTAAAAAGCAAAGCCTCTATATCGGTAAGTGGGGAAAGCAGTTGCCCGATATCTTTAAATAACTCACTGTCAATGCTATCCATGATCGTTATAGCATCTTGGGTCACTTGTACCAGCTGAACTCTTCGGTCTTCAGGGCTGGTCTGTTTGGTCACTAATTTTTTTGCTACAAGTCTATCCACAGCTACTGTAGCTGTATTTGGAGCAATTCCTAGGCGTTCGGAAATATCTTTCATAGTTTTGAGGTCGTCTTTCCCGATAGCATATAGTGTATGGATCTCAGTTACTGTTAAACGGTTGTAGGCTGCTTCTGTGAGTGATTCTTTTCGCCTTTTCTCTAATTTCATATATATTCTATCTAGGCTTTCAAATACCTTAACTAATTCAGATTGGTTCATTTTTCCTCCTTTTAATACTTCTATAAAAGAATAAATATAAGCAAATTAAATCGATTATTGCCGATATTTAGTTCTATAATAGAAATAATATCAGATTGTTTTTGCCTTGTAAAGTCAGAAGGGATAATATGAGGAGAGTAAAATAAAGTAGTTTTTTCCGTATTGCAAAAGAACTGGTCATGATAGCCTATACTGCTGGATATTTGCTGTCTGGCAGGGCTTGAAATAACTTTAAGTGACTAACTCTCACTAATACTCAAAAACTTTAATTTTTGGTATAAATAGGAATTGTGATAGGTTTAAATTTTTATACATAGCCCCGTTGCTTATATTATTTTGTGGTGACGAAGCCACCATATTGTACAAAAGATTAGGAGCTGGGTTAATTAATGCCCAGCTCCCTTTGAAATATTAATATTATTTTATCTCTTTATACTCTGCTTCCAGACCGCGTTTAACAGCTGGACGTTCAGCAATCTTAGCAGTCCAAGCCTGCAGATTTTTGTATTCTTTAACATTGAGGAAGATTCCTGCACGGTCCCAGATTTTGTCCTGAGCAAGTCGGCCATACCAAGACCAAATAGCAATATCGGCGATGGTATAGGTGTCGCCCGCAATATAAGGTTTCTTGGCTAATTCCTTATCGAGAAGATCTAGCTGGCGCTTGGCTTCCATGGCGAAGCGGTTGATCGCATACTCTATCTTTTCAGGCGCGTAGTGGAAGAAGTGTCCAAAACCGCCACCGAGGAAGGGTGCTGCGCCTGTCTGCCAGAAGAGCCAATTGAGAACCTCGTTCCGCTCGGCTGGGTCTTTGGGGATCAGTTGATCAAACTTTTCTGCGAGGTAGAGCAGAATATTGGCGGATTCAAAAACGCGTACAGGGCGTTGACCTGAGAGATCTAAAAGAGCTGGGATTTTTGAATTAGGATTGATGGCAACAAAGTCCGATCCAAACTGATCTCCTTCACCGATTGTAATTTTGTAAAGGTCATAACCAGCCTGACTAATCCCCAATTCTTTGAGTTCTTCTAGCATAATCGTTGCCTTGATCCCATTAGGAGTGCCTAGGGAGTAGAGTTGGAAAGGGTTTTCTCCGCGAGGGAGTTTCTGTTCAAAGCGGGCACCAGCTGTTGGCTGGTTGATGGCTCCCCATTGGCCACCAATAGCAGCTGGATTTTCCCAGATTTCTGGTAATTTATAATCCGACATCAATTTATCTCCTTAATAGTTGTAAGTTGTAGTGTTATCCTAGCAAAAACACAGTGCTTTTTCAAGAAATTGACCATTGTTTATCCTGCGTGATTAGTGTTCTTTTTGACATTTATAAAGAGCTAGCCACTGTTTATGATATAGATTGGATAAGATTTTTAATGCTTGTTTATAACACTAACAGAGAAGCCACCCATGTCTTATAATACTCGCTGTTAACATAGATAGTATCGCTTTTTAGTATCAAAGACCTAGTTGAAGGAAAATATTTTCTATAGACTTTATAGTAGTAATTCAATCAAGAAGGAGAGATTTCTATGAAAATTGAACACGTTGGTCTTTGGACAAGAGATTTGGAAATAATGAAGAATTTCTACTGTACCTATTTTCAAGCAATAAGCAGTCCACTCTACCATAATCCAGAATCAGGGTTTTCATCTTACTTTTTAACGGTTACAGATGGCACTAGATTGGAATTGTGCTACCGCCCAGATATCATTGAGGGAGTTAAAGACAGCTTTGGTTTCGCCCACCTCGCTTTTTCTCTGGGGTCAAAAGAAGCTGTTGACACATTCGCTTATAAGATGCAGGAGCACGGTTTTTACCTCCAGAATGGTCAGCGTGTGACGGGTGACGGTTATTATGAAGCTGTCATCTTAGATACCGAAGGCAATCAGTTAGAACTGACTATCTAGTTATTAGACTGAGAATCTACCTTAAGAAAAGTATTGCCCAGGTTTTAGCTGATATGATCGTTGAGTTCAGGACACTGCAGCATCTTGATCTCAGCAAGGGTTGACATTTGCAATTAGAATGATAGTATAGTAAAAATTGACCTTAAAGGAGAAGCCTCGTGAAACCACTCGATTTTCATCGTTTAGCCAAAGTAGAATTGCACTGTCATTTAGACGGCTCCTTGTCACTTGAAGCTATTCGAAGTTTGGCCGAGATGGCTCGTATTTCCATCCCGCAAGAAGATGCTGATTTGAAGAAATTAGTCACTGCGCCTGAATCCTGCGAGAATTTGATGGATTATCTCAGGACCTTTGATTTTATTCGTCCGCTCTTACAAACAAAGGAAGCCTTGGAACTGGCAGCCTATGATGTGGCCAGTCAAGCCGCTAGAGAAAATGTCATTTATACTGAAATCCGTTTTGCTCCCGAGCTATCTATGGATGAAGGTTTAAGTGCTAGTGATACTGTCAGAGCTACTTTAGCGGGGTTACAGAGGGCTGAAACTGAATTCGGTATTGCTGCTAAGCTTCTCGTCTGCGGTATGCGGCAGTCGGATCCAGATATAACAAAGGAACTGTTATCGGAAATTGCTGTTCTAGCACCTAAAGGGTTAGTGGGCTTTGATTTTGCTGGGGATGAGCATGGCTTTCCCCCTGCCAAGATTGATTCCTTGATAAAAGATGTCCAGTCCATGGGATATCCCATGACACTCCATGCAGGAGAATGCAACTGTCCCAATCATATTACAGATACTCTCAAATTGGGGATCAAACGTATGGGGCATGCTGCAGCTATCGCCCACCATCCTGAAATTATAGCGGATTTTGTTGCAGCTGGAGCAACAGCCGAACTCTGTCTGACTAGCAATCTGCAGACTAAAGCTGCACCTAGTCTAGAGGATTACCCCTATCAGGAGCTGTATGAAGCAGGGGCCAAGCTGACTATCAATACGGACAATCGGACGGTATCAGATACAAATTTAACTAAGGAATACCAACTGTTTCATCGCTACTTTGGCACAACACCAAGCGATTTTATGACCTTTAACCGCAATGCTATTGAAGCCTCCTTTACCAATTCTAAACAAAAAGATCAGCTCTTAGAAAAACTAGAGACAGCCTATGCGACCTATCTCTAAACAAGTTCTATAAAAAATCTGATAATTGTGATATAATCGAATCACTGATTATTTGGAGGAAACTATGGCTTTAGCTAAAATAGTATATGCTAGTATGACTGGAAATACCGAAGAGATTGCCGATATTGTAGCAGAAAAATTGCAGGATCTTGGTCATACCGTTGACGTTGACGAGTGCACAACAGTGGATGCTGCTGACTTTGAAGATGCTGATATGGCTATCATAGCAACCTATACATATGGCGATGGGGATTTGCCTGATGAAATCGTTGATTTTTACGAAGATTTGGCTGATGTTGATCTATCAGGTAAGATTTATGGAGTGGTTGGTTCAGGTGACACCTTCTACGATTATTTCTGCAAATCAGTTGATGAGTTTGAAGAGCAGTTTGCCCTGACCGGTGCCACTAAAGGGGCAGCTTCAGTAAAAGTAGATTTAGCAGCAGAAGACGAGGATATTGAACACTTAGAAGCCTTTGCTGAAGAAATGTCTGCTAAATTGAGTTAGTTAGGCAGAAATATGTGAGGGAGATGTGAAGTGTCCCCGAGGATTAAATCATTTATTTTTGATTAAAGATTGAGGTTGAGACAAAAGTTCTCAGCCTTATTATTTGGCTGATTTTATTTGTTAGACGCAGTGGTTGGTCGGATATCCTTATCCCTTGCTCTACAATAGAAAAACTAATACTTGAGAGAAAAGATTTGAGCTTTACCAACCACATTTTTCTAGGATAGGAGTATAATAATGGCAAGTAGCTGTTAATAAAAAAACTAAAGTTTAGCGGCTTGAAATATGAAGAGTATAGCCTAACTTGAAAGGGTTGAAGCTTGACTGCCTTTTGAGAGTTTAAATGCGCAGAAAGCCATTTTTTAGTGTTTGTCGATTTTTCAAAAGAAGCTGAGTAAGGGGGTTCCTATGCCTAAAAATAGAGATTATGCTTTTGGATTTCACGATGATGTTACTGCTCTTGTGTCAACGGGGCGCGGTTTAACAGAAGAAGTTGTCAGAGAGATCTCCAGAGTGAAAAAAGAACCTGAGTGGATGTTAGAGTACCGTCTTAAAAGTCTTGAGCTCTTTAATCGTCTGCCCATGCCCGATTGGGGGCCGGATCTTTCTGGTATTGATTTTGATGATATCATCTATTATCAGAAACTCAGCGAGGATCGCTCTCGCACTTGGGAGGAAGTGCCGGATAAGATTAAGGAGACCTTCGATCGTTTAGGAATTCCTGAGGCTGAAAAGCAGTATTTGTCTGGTGCTGTAGCCCAGTATGAGTCTGAAGTCGTCTACCACAACATGAAAGAAGAATTTGAAAAGCTAGGGATAATTTTCACCGATACAGACACAGCTCTGCAAGAGTATCCTGAGCTTGTGAAGCAATATTTTGGAACAGTTGTCGCCCCATCGGAGCATAAGTTTGCGGCTTTAAACGGAGCAGTGTGGTCTGGGGGAACCTTTATTTATGTTCCTAAGGGTGTTCAATGTCCTATGCCGGTTCAAACTTATTTCCGTATCAATAGCGAAAATGCCGGTCAATTTGAGCGCTCCCTGATGATTATCGAAGATGGTGCTTCCATCCAGTATATCGAAGGTTGCACGGCGCCCAATTACACCACTAACAGTCTTCATGCAGCAACTGTAGAGATCATTGTTAAGCGGGATGCCACCTTTCGTTATACCACTATGCAAAACTGGTCAGATAATGTCTATAATCTTGTAACGGAGCGTGGAACAGTTGAAGAAAACGGGACCTTAGAGTGGATTGACGGTAATCTTGGTAGTAAGGTCAATATGAAATATCCTTGCTCTATTTTAAATGGTCCTTATGCACGTACCTCTGTACTGTCTATGGCTTTTGCCAATTATGGTCAGCATCTGGATGCTGGCTGCAAGGTCTACCATAACGCTCCTCATACTTCCAGTACACTTATCTCTAAATCAGTTGCTAAGGACGGCGGTCGAACGGACTATCGGGGAACTGTTCGTTTTGCTCCTGACAGTCAAGGTTCTAAATCCCATATTGAATGTGATACGATCTTGATGGATGAAGAATCACGTTCAGATACCATTCCTTTCAATGAAATTCACAACTCTAATGTTTCTCTGGAGCATGAAGCTAAGGTCTCCAAAGTTTCAGAAGATCAGCTTTATTATTTGATGAGTCGCGGTATCAGTGAGGAAGATGCGACTGCTATGATTATCAATGGTTTTATGGATCCCATTACCAAGGAATTGCCTATGGAATATGCTGTTGAGCTCAATACTCTGATCAATATGAGTATGGAAGGATCAGTCGGTTAGGCTGTTTTGCCTTGCTATATGAGGTCATTTCTCCTATAATAACGGTATGGCATTTAAGAAATTAGAGTTGAAGGGCCAAAATCTGCGGCGTATATTGAGTCTGGTAGGCCTCTTGATTGGAATTATCTACTTTAGCTTCTTGCTTCTGCGCTACTGGGATGTCCTTCTCAGTTACGTCAATGTAGAAAAGCAAGTTGCTAATTTGGGCCGCCAATTGTCCACCGCCAATGTCATTAATTTCTGTGTACTCATACTGTTGACAGCTCTGGGATCAGCTATTCCTTTTCTTTCCAATAGTGTTCTGGCGGTTTTTAACGGGGTTGTCTTTGGTCCTTGGATTGCTCTGGTCATGAATGTGCTAGCCAATACGCTAGGAAATTTCTTAGTTTTAAGAGTTTTAAAAATCGTCAATATCACAGAGCGCGAGAAAAACTTTTCTGATAAATTGGCTATTTTAAAGCAAGTCGATAATCCCTATGTAGCTGTCAGTTTAGGATATATGATTCCTGTTTTTCCGACACTCTTAGTGAACTATTTAGTAACGGAGATACAGCTACCACTTAAGAAATGGTTGCCTTGTGTCGCAATAGGAGTTTTTCCTACTAGCTGCCTTTATGCTTTTGGCGGTGATGCGATTATAAATGGTAACGTCAAGCGGTTATTACTCTTGCTTGTGCTTGCTGGCATAGTTTACCTATTAGTGAGAAAATATACAATAAAGCAAAAGACCTAGTTTTATTGGGCTTTTTTTGCTATAATTTTCAAAGAATGAAGGGGGAAGTACCATGAATTTAGAACTAATTCGTCAAAATATTGATGCTATTGATCAAGAGTTGGTTATCTTAATTGAAAAGCGAATGAACTTGGTTAGCCAAGTAGCAGCTTTCAAGAAAGAGACGGGCAAGGCTATTTACGATAAAGAACGTGAGGATGCCATATTGGCCAAGGTGTCAGAACTTGTAACCGATAAAAACTATGAACCCTTTGTTGTTGCGACTTTTGCAGATATTATGAAGGAATCACGAGCCTATCAAAATCACAATTTAGAAGTTGAGCAGAATCCTCTTTAAAAGGCAGAAAAAATACCGTTTTAAAAGAGGATTACTACAGCATCTAAAGTAATTAATCAATAATTTGTAGAATCGACTGATAAATTCTCTATTTGCCATGTCTGGAGGAACTAGTGCAAAAATCATTAAAAAATAATCTTATTCTCATTCTAGCAGCTATTACTGTTGGCCTGCTTATCGGAGCGATTGATACTTTGTTTGGTCGAGTCTTGATAACTCTCAGTGATTTTCGCGATAGTCACTACTTCGCAACCTTGCCTTTTCTAGCTTTAGCAGGACTGGTGAGTGTCTGGCTTTACCAGCGCTTTGGGGGAAAGAGTAGCCGAGGAATGAGCCTGATATTTGAAGTAGGGCAGGGGAAAGGTAACTACATTCCTAAAGTGCTTGTCCCTCTGATTATGTTAACAACTTGGTTGACCCACCTTTTTGGCGGCAGTGCTGGCCGCGAAGGTGTAGCTGTTCAGATTGGAGCAACCGTTTCTCACTGGTTGGGAAAGCAATTACCCGTCAAAGACAGCTCTCGTATATTTCTCATGACAGGCATGGCCGCCGGTTTTGCAGGTCTCTTTCAAACACCATTGGCCGCTACCTTTTTTGCCTTAGAAGTATTAGTTATTGGAGAATTAACAATAGCAGCCTTACTACCAGCTCTATTAGCTTCTCTTGTCGCTAGTCAAACTTCCCATGTTCTGGGGTTAGAAAAGTTTGCAGCTCCGCTATCAGTGAATCTAGACCTAACGCCTGTGCTTATCCTGAAATTATGTCTGCTGGGCCTTTGTTTTGGTGTGGTTGGGACGGCCTTTGCTGCTGGTTTAGCTTGGGCTAAAAGACAAGCAGCGGTTTATTTTAATAATCCCTACATTCGCATTGCCCTAATAGGCCTAACTGTCACCGGTTTACTGTTCTTATTCTGGCAGGGGCGTTACGCAGGGTTAGGGACTAATCTCATTTCTCTAAGTTTAGATGGTGGAAATGTCTACATATGGGATTGGCTTTTAAAATTTGTACTAACCCTTCTTACCTTAACAGCTGGTTTTCAAGGTGGGGAAGTGACACCCCTGTTTGCTATCGGTGCTAGTCTGGGAGTTGTTTTGGCCAGTCTTTTTGGCTTACCACCGGTCTTTGTCGCTGGACTTGGTTATGCAGCAGTTTTTGGTTCTGCAACCAATACGCTGTTAGCTCCGATGTTTATCGGTGGTGAAGTTTTCGGCTTTGCTAATATGCCTTATTTTGTTATTGTCTCTGCCCTAGCCTTTCTTGTCAACCATAAATACGGCATTTATGCCTTGCAAAAACGCTAATCATAGTGTAAAATAGTCCTATGTGTGCAATGGACACACGAAAATACGGCTAATCCGCTGGGACAAGCACCTAAGATTAGTAAGATAGGAGAAAAATAAATGAATCCATTAATCCAAAGTTTGACTGAAAGTCAACTGCGTACTGATATCCCTGACTTCCGTCCAGGTGACACTGTCCGTGTTCACGCTAAAGTTGTCGAAGGTAGCCGCGAACGTGTTCAGATCTTTGAGGGTGTGGTTATCTCACGTAAAGGTCAAGGTATCTCAGAAATGTATACTGTCCGTAAGATCTCAAGCGGTATCGGTGTCGAACGTACATTCCCAGTTCACACGCCACGTGTCGAAAAAATCGAGGTTACTCGTCATGGTAAGGTACGTCGCGCTAAACTGTACTACCTTCGTGCATTGCAAGGTAAGGCTGCGCGTATCAAAGAAGTGCGTAAATAAGAAACAGTTTAGTGAGCTGTTTAGGTTGAAGAAAATGGTTATTTCTTCAACTTTTTTATTTGTAAGATAAAAACTCTTAGAATGCTGAGCAATCAACAATTCTAAGAGTAGTCAATATTATCTATCATTCCAGAGTTTTTAAAATAAGTTTTGTCCATGTTTTGAACAGTCCATTAGGCTGTTTTTTTATTTTTCTTCAGAATTTGATGGCTTATCTTCTAAATGATTTGATAAGTTTTTGAACATGTCATTCAGAGTTAACAGACGTTTTTCAACTTTTTTAACAGAGGCTTCTAAAGTAAATCCCTCTTCTAACATTTCTTGGATTAAAAGTATTTTTTTGATGTTCATATAATCATAACGTCTGGTTGTCCCTTCCTTATCCTTCTGAGATTGGATAATTCCTTTTTCCTCCCAATAGCGGATTTTTCGAATAGGAATACCAGTGATTCGAGAAACTTCACCGATACCGACAACTAATTTTTTTAAGAGTTCCACATCCAATAATGCTGAGTAATCTTCGTTTCTTTTCTCCATAAAACAAGCCCTTTTTAGTCTATATAAGTTTTTCTGATAGCTCTATTTTACAATATTGAGAGTTAAAGGACAATTTTTCTTGACTATCAAAAATATTTAATCTGCAATTATTGTATATTAAATACAATAATTGTTTATTTATTGCAGAAAGAAACTTGACATGAGAAAAAATCGAGTCAACAGAAACGAAGTGATTTTAGCAACGTTACTATTTTGGTGTGGTCTTGTAGTTGTCGCCAGTAATTATATAACGATTCCTTTAATGTCTGTTTTTAATCAGCAGTTTCATGCCAGTTCAGAACAAACAGCCTTGTTAGGAACAAGTTTTTCCTTTGCTTATGCTTTTAGTTGTCTTTTAGTTGGAGTTTTATCTAACCAATTTGGCAGAAAAAGAATGATGGTTGGAGGCTTGATTTTATTGTCAGTCGTTACTGTTATCATTCCCTTTGGAAACCAGCTGTCTTGGTTAATTGTGGGACGGATGATTCAAGGAATAGCTGCATCTAGTTTTGCTCCCGTTGCTGTTATCTATATTTCTGAGAAATTTTCAAAGGGCTTTAGGGGGACAGTCGTAGGCCTCGTCAGTGCTAGCTTTTTGATTTCAGCGATTGTAGGCCAAATTGTCAGTGCTTATATTAGCCAGTTACTGAATTGGCAAGCAGTCTTCTATATATTTGGAATGATTTATTTGCTAACGGCTCTTATCTTATTTACCTATGCTTCGCCCGTTTCTAAACAAAATCAAGGAATTCATTTTTCTCAACTTTTGCATCAGTATTGGAAGGTATTAAGAAAAAAGGACTTAGCTAAACTTTATCTGATTGCACTCACGTTATTGTTTGTCTTTGTAGCTTTTTACACCGTTTTAGAAAACTATTCAGTTCATATACTTCATTTGAGTAAGACTATGGTTTTCAGGATAAGGGCTTTGGGGATTGTCGGTATGATGTTTGCTCCCTTGGCGGATAAATTGGCCAAAATGTTTGATATAAAACGAGTACTCATCTTGTCTTTGCTGTCTTCGCTTCTATCTCTTTTTATTGTTGCTGTTTATCCCTATCTCAATGTGTTGATTGTAATGAGCCTTTTATTTGTAGCCGGAATTTCAATCATTGTTCCCGTTTTAATTATTTTAGTGGGAAAATTTGGGCAGGAGCAAGCTGGAATCGCTGTTTCTTTTTATACCTTCACTTTGTTTTTAGGTGCCAGTTTTGGACCGCTTGCAGGAGTTCAGCTATTGACCTTGTTAGGGGAAAAAATAACCTTTTTGACCTTAGCACTGATATTGTTATTCAGTATGCTGATGGCATTTACTTTGGAGATTAAAGGAGAACAATAATATGCAGAAGGTATTAGTATTAGGCGCAACCGGCAGAACGGGAAGCTTGGTCATAGAAGAATTGTCTAAATACAAGTCTATTCAGCTCGTTGCTGGCCTAAGAAAGCCGGAAGATAAGGGGCGGCTGCCTAGGTTAAAGGCAGCGATAGAGACAGCAGTGATTGATATTGCTGATGTCTGCAGTCTGCGCAAAGCTTTGATTGACAGCGACATTGTTATTCAAGCTATTCGCCTACGAGAAGATATATCAAAAGATGCTTTAATTGATCTGGATCGACGGATTCAGCAAGCTCTTAACCCCTCAAAGAAAACTCATCTGGTCACGGTTGGAGGTGCTGGATCTCTAAAATTAGCGAATAATCGGCGCTTTTGGGAAGATGAACATTTTCCAAGACAAACTCTACCTAGAGGAATTGCTCACGCTAAACTAAGAGACTATTTGGAAGAGTCATCTTTTGATCATACTTGGACCTATTTGATTCCTCCGCCAGTTTACATTGCACAAGGAGTAAGAAGCAATAGTTATGATTTCTATCCTTCAGCACAAAGAGAAGAATTTTTTCTCAATAAATCTATTTCTTATGCAGATTTTGCCTTGGCGATAGCAGATGCTGTAATGGAAGAGTGGCAGGGTGTTTACTTAATTTCAGGAAAGGAATAGCCTCATGTTTTAATTGCTTGAATCAGCTTCTTAGGGTTGCATTCGTTTTTAGTCTAGGGTACAATAGAGGGAGCTGATGTGTCTCCTTAGTTAAATGGATATAACAACTCCCTCCTAAGGAGTAGTTGCTGGTTCGATTCCGGCAGGGGATATATTTGAAAGCAAGAATAGTAGGAACTGAGAACTTACGACTCAGTTTTTTAATTTTATGCAGTATGAGTGCAAGTGGCTAATACTGGGTCTCAAACTCATATAGTAGTGAAAATCAGTGCTGCTTGCTATTCATCCATCTTTTGCAGGCTGATTATTGTTAATCTCTGCATACTGCGGAGAATTAAGTTAACGCAGCAGCAGCTATTAGCACATTTTGAGTCTACTATTTACATTCTGGTTTTGTGAGGGTATTTTTATTTTCTTGTTCCTTTGAAATAATCATGCTACAATATCTTGTATAGAAATAAATAATCAAACACAAGATATTGTAATAAAAGGAGTTTTTTCTTGAAGTTTGTATATATTAGCCTGAGCGGTAATACTAAGGCCTTTGTTGATAAATTAAGGAGGTATTTTGCAACCCACTATAGCCAAATCCCGATTGAGACACTGGATGTCAAAGAAATGGTGAAAAGTGGTCAATCCTATCCTGATTTCGATGAACCTTACATCGCTTTTTTACCAACCTATCTCGAAGGTGGAAATGGTGTGGATAACGGTGATCAGGAGATCTTAACAACTGATCTGCGCCATTTAATCGCTAAGGGAAATAATGCCCAATATTGCTTGGGTATTGTCGGTAGCGGTAATCGTAATTTTAATAACCAGTTCTGTTTAACAGCTTATCAATATTCTAACCAGTTTGGCTTTCCCGTTCTTGACACTTATGAGATGCGGGGGCTGTCTGCTGATGTGGAGCGAATTGCTGAGAAAATTTTGCAGGTCTATGGTGCAGTTAGCTAGTCGCCATTATCCTAAAAAGTAGGTAAAAATGATTTTTAGACTTAATATTTCTGGTTGCTTAATGGCCTTGGCTTAGTTGGTGGAAAAGTACGGTATCAATTTTTCTGCGGGGAATAAAAGTAGGTGATTAGCAATTCACTGGTTTTACTTACGATAAATTTAGTCTGGACAAATTGTCTGAATTGTGCTACAATTTAAAAATATAAATCGGAGGATTCTGAATGAGAGACGACATCAAGATTAATGATCGAGCCGAGGCCATCAGCCAGGAATTGGTGAGTAAATTGGAGACAGTTTACGACCCAGAAATTGAGTTGGATATCTATAATCTGGGTCTGATTTATGAAATCGACCTAGATGAAAAAGGTCACTGTAAGGTCGTTATGACTTTTACCGATGTAGCTTGTGGCTGTGCTGATACCTTACCTATTGATTTAGCGGAAACCTTAAAGACCATTGATGGTATCGAGTCAGCCAGCGTCGAGGTTGTCTGGAAGCCTGTTTGGAAACTCACTCGTATTAGTCGCTTGGGTCGTATCGCGCTAGGAATCAGTCCTAAATAATGGCATTTTAGAGAAGAGGAAGTCTTATGACAGAAGATATGAAGAAGCTCCGTCATCGTTCAGCTGTCTACGATAGTATGGTTAAGTCCCCTAACCGCGCTATGCTGCGTGCTACAGGGATGACTGACCGAGATTTTGAAACGCCCATTGTTGGTGTCATCTCAACATGGGCAGAAAATACGCCATGTAATATTCACCTTCACGATTTTGGTAAGATTACCAAAGAGGGTGTCAAAGACGCGGGAGCCTGGCCCGTTCAATTTGGTACCATTACAGTAGCCGATGGTATTGCTATGGGAACGCAAGGTATGCGTTTTTCCTTGACTTCTCGTGATATTATTGCTGATTCTATTGAGGCAGCGATGGGCGGTCATAATGTAGATGCCTTTGTGGCTATTGGTGGTTGTGATAAAAATATGCCAGGTTCCATGATTGCCATTGCCAACATGGATATCCCTGCTATCTTCGCCTATGGCGGTACCATTGCTCCGGGTAATCTGGACGGCAAGGACATTGACTTGGTTTCCGTCTTTGAAGGGGTTGGTCACTGGAATCACGGTGATATGACTGAAGAAGAAGTGCGCCAAATTGAATGTAATGCTTGCCCCGGCCCTGGTGGCTGCGGCGGTATGTATACGGCTAACACTATGGCAACAGCTATCGAAGTTTTGGGAATGAGTCTGCCCGGTTCTTCGTCGCATCCAGCTGAATCGGCTGAAAAGAAGGCTGATATTGAGGAAGCTGGTCGTGCGGTTGTCAAGATGTTGAAGATGGGCCTTAAACCATCTGATATTCTGACGCGCGAAGCTTTTGAGGACGCTATTACAGTAACAATGGCACTTGGTGGATCGACTAACTCAACCCTTCACCTGCTTGCTATCGCGCATGCAGCCAATGTTGAATTAACCCTAGAAGACTTTAATACCATTCAGGAAAAAGTGCCGCACCTAGCTGATTTGAAACCATCTGGCCAATATGTTTTCCAAGATCTCTATAATGTTGGCGGTGTGCCTGCTGTTATGAAATATCTTTTGGCTAACGGTTTCTTACATGGTGATCGTATGACTTGTACTGGTAAGACCGTTGCTGAAAACTTGGCAGCCTTCTCAGATTTAACGCCTGGTCAAAAGGTTATCATGCCGCTTGACAATCCTAAGCGTGCAGATGGCCCTCTGATTATTCTCAATGGTAATTTGGCGCCGGAAGGTGCTGTTGCCAAGGTTTCTGGAGTTAAAGTCCGCCGCCACGAAGGCCCAGCTAAGGTATTTGATTCTGAAGAAGACGCTATTGAAGCAGTTCTGAATGATGATATCGTTGACGGCGATGTTGTGGTTGTCCGCTATGTTGGTCCTAAGGGCGGTCCAGGTATGCCTGAGATGCTTTCTCTATCATCCATGATTGTCGGTAAGGGTCAAGGGGACAAGGTTGCCTTGATTACGGATGGTCGCTTCTCTGGTGGTACCTACGGTTTAGTTGTCGGTCACATTGCACCGGAAGCACAAGACGGTGGTCCTATTGCTTACCTAAGAACGGGCGATACTGTCATCGTTGATCAAGATACTAAAGAAATTACGATGAAGGTATCCGAAGAAGAATTGGAACGTCGCAAGGCTGAAACAGCGATCCCGCCGCTTTACTCACGCGGAGTTCTCGGTAAGTATGCCCATATTGTTTCTTCAGCATCAAAAGGTGCTGTTACCGATTTCTGGAATAAGGATTAGAGTTAAACGAACGATAGTGCTGTCAAAAGAGGCGGAGAGCCCTTTCTTACACGCCAAACGCATGAAGGAAGTTGCGTTTTCAGAAAGCGGAAACCATAATGACAAAATCAATCAAAGTAGTAAACTAGACATGAGGACACTACAATGATTGATTTTATTATTTCTATTGATGAACGAGCAACTGAACTGGATGGTCGTCAAGCTTGGAAAATTCATTACCCTTTGTCGACGATTCTCTTCTTGGTATTTTGCTGCCAATTGGCTGGTATTGAAACATGGACAGAGATGGAAGATTTTATTGAAATGAATGGAACAACCTTTGCAGACTATGTTGATTTGAGTGATGGTTGTCCGTCTCATGATACTTTAGAGCGTGTGGTTAGTCTTGTTAATCCAGACCGTTTAAAAGAGCTTAACGTTCAATTTGAACAATCAGTGATGAGCTTAGGGGCTGTTCATAAACTTATTTCAGTGGACGGTAAAACCATTCGAGGCAATCGCGGTAAAGACCAGAAGCCTGTTCATATTGTGACGGCTTATGATGGAGGCCATCATCTTAGTTTGGGGCAGGTGGCGGTTGATGAGAAGAGTAATGAAATTGTTGCCATTCCTCCGTTATTGCGCACCATTGATATCCGTAAAGGCATTGTGACCATGGATGCTATGGGAACACAGACAGAGATTGTGGATGAGATTATCAAAGGCAAAGGAGATTATTGCCTAGCCGTCAAAAGGAATCAAGAGACGCTTTATGACGATATTACCCTTTATTTTAGTGATGTCAACGTATTGGAAGAACTCCAAGAAAAGGGACAGTATTATCAGACCGTTGAAAAAGCTAGAGGACAGATTGAAGTTCGAGAATATTGGGTGTCTTCTGATATCAAGTGGTTGTGTCAAAACCATCCCAAATGGCATAAATTATGTGGTATTGGGATGACTCGTAACACCATTGATAAGGATGGTCAACAGAGTCAAGAGATTCGTTATTTTATCTTTAGTTTTAAGCCAGATGTCACCACATTTGCCACCAGTGTCCGAGGTCATTGGTGTGTCGAAAGCCTGCATTGGTTATTGGACGTGGTTTATCGTGAAGATCATAATCAGACATTGGATAAAAGAGCAGCTTTTACCCTTAATCTTATTCGAAAAATGTGTTTATATTTTCTCAAAGTGATGGCATTTCCTAAAAAAGCTCTCAGCTATCGTCGCAAACAACGGTATATCTCTGTTCATTTGGAAGACTATTTAGTCCAATTATTTGGAGAAAGAGGGTAAGCAGATGATTGATTTAAAAAACTATCTTTTCAAAAGTGATGTGAGGGCACAATAGGATGAAGAGAAAGTTTTCGTGCGTAAGACGTGCCTTTCTTATCTCCCCTCTTTTTTTGTAGCTGCAAAAGTGGTAACATAGTAGTATCATACATTTGGAGGCTACCATGCAGAAATTAGGGACCTACTGGTCAGGTTTTGCTCTGACGGCTGTTATAGCTCTTGTAGCTTTGGTTATGGGCAATTATATCCCTTTGATTGGTTCCAGCATCTTCGCCATTGTTTTAGGCATTATTGTCAGCAATACGATAGGGATTCCAGCGTCTGCCCAAGCAGGAGTAGCCTATAGCGGCAAGAAGATTTTACAATATGCCATTATTATCTTAGGGGTAAGTATGCCCATTCAAGAGGTATCTCAGACAGGTTTTTCATCCTTGAGGATTTCGGCGACAACCATTGTAATTTCATTTGTAGTATCCTACTTGATCGGTCGTTGGCTCAGATTGCCGCACAATTTAGAGGTTTTAATAGGGTTTGGGACAGCGATTTGTGGCGGTTCCGCCATTGCAGCAGCTTCTCCCATTTTGGAAGCTGAGGATGATGAGATTGCTCTATCTATGTCGACAATTTTTCTTTTCAATATTGCAGCTGTTTTTCTTTTTCCTATTTTAGGGCACCTCATGCAGATGACAGACACCGCTTTCGGTCTCTGGGCAGGAACAGCCGTTAATGACACATCATCAGTAGTAGCTGCCGGCTATAGTTACAGTCAAAAAGCTGGAGATTTTGCAACGATTGTTAAATTAGCGCGAGCACTGATGATTGTCCCTGCCTGTTTAATTTTAGCTGGAGTTCAATTTTATCGTTCAAAAAAGAATCAGCAAAATTTTTCATTCGCGAAGGTTTTCCCATGGTTTATCCTATGGTTTATTGTGGCTTCCTTACTGACTTCCCTTGGAGTTATCTCAAAGAATTTTCTTCCTTGGGCCAAACTCCTGTCACAATTTTTAATGGCTATGGCACTGGCGGGTATCGGCTGCAAGGTCTCTTTTCGGCAATTTAAGCAGGCGGGATTTAGACCCCTGATTACTGGTGCTGTAACATGGGCTGCAGTAGCTCTGTCCAGTCTCTTTCTGCAATATTTTGTCTTTTAAAGTTATGACCTCGTTACAAAATCATGTTATAATATTTTTTAATTGTGTTAAGGAGTGTGGTGTATGCCAAGAAAAAGAAAAAGGCCGCTGGATAGTCGGATTGACTACACGGTAATCTTACCAGTATTTCTTTTAATTTTAATCGGAATGGTAGCTATCTATACTGCTACCTACCATGACTACCCCAAGACGATTTTATCAGTCATGATCCAACAAGTTATTGGTGTCGTAGTGGGCTGTGTCGTTGCTTTTGTTGTCATGTTTTTTGATGTTGAACGGTTATGGAAATTAACCCCTTATCTTTACGGTGTGGGGCTTGTTCTAATGGTTTTACCACTATTTATTTATAGTCCTACCTTAGTAGCTTCTACAGGGGCTAAAAACTGGGTTAGCATTGGTTCGGTCAGTCTGTTTCAGCCATCAGAATTTATGAAAATAGCCTATATCTTGATGCTGGCACGCATGGCTGTCTGGTTTAAAGATGAAAATAAGGAAGAAGAACCATCACTTAAAAAAGACGGTCGGCTCCTACTCCTTTATTTAGGAGTCACTGTACCGGTCTTGCTG
Source organism: Streptococcus sp. ELY_137 (assembly GCF_058314515.1). NCBI lineage: Bacteria > Bacillati > Bacillota > Bacilli > Lactobacillales > Streptococcaceae > Streptococcus > Streptococcus sp. ELY_137. The sequence goes on along the minus strand of NZ_JBZFUL010000006.1, from coordinate 94,764 downwards.
CTGTTGGTACTGCAAAAGGACATGGGAACAGCAATGGTCTTCTTAGCCATCTTAGCAGGTCTGATTGTCTTATCGGGTATTTCTTGGCGCATCATCCTACCGGCAATTTTAGTTGCGACAATAGGGTTTGGCCTCTTCCTTTTAGTCTTTACTAGTAACTGGGGAAAAGAGTGGCTCTATCATATGGGAATGGATACCTATAAAATCAACCGTGTCGCGGCTTGGCTGGATCCCTTTGCTTACGAATCAGGCATTGCCTACCAGCAGGTACAGGGTCTGATTTCCATCGGTAGTGGTGGAATCTTTGGTAAAGGTTTTAATGTTGCGGATTTATCTGTGCCGGTCAGAGAATCGGATATGATTTTTACGGTGATTGCAGAAGATTACGGATTTATTGGCAGTATTGTTGTTATCTTGCTCTATTTAATTTTGATTTTCCGGATGATTCGTATCACGATTGAATCAAATAATGTATTTTACACCTACATTTCAACAGGTTTTATCATGATGATTCTTTTCCATATTTTTGAGAATGTCGGTGCAGCTATTGGAGTTCTTCCGCTGACAGGTATCCCTCTTCCTTTTATTTCCAAGGGGGGATCCTCACTCATGTCCAACCTGATTGGTGTTGGTCTGATCCTATCCATGTCTTATCAAAATTCATTGACTAAGGAAAGGCGCATTGATGAACGCATGAGTCGTAGTAATTGGAATAAATACTGGATTTAGGTAAACGAACTGGTACAAGGAAGTGCCAGTTCGTTTTTATGTGAACAAGTCTGTCTTATAGCCTTGATGTCAGCCAATAGAAGATCTGTAGAAGTGTGTGCCGCTTTTCTGGCAATTGAACAAGGGTCTAATTTCTCTGGGAAAAAGAAGAAACATCCTATGTGCCAAGAACCCAGCACCTATATTTGTGACCAGCTGTTGTTGATTTAATTTCCAACTGCAACAGCTTTCCCAGACCTTACAGGCTAATTTTCTTTAAGTCATTTAACGGCTCAGTAACTCATATATAGAAAACACGGTAAAGTAATACTAAGAAAATGCGGGCTTATTTTGGTTCAAAACAATGTGTCGTCATGGACAGCAAAATGGGCTGGGAAGTCCCTTGAAACAAGGGTTTAATACCTACAAATCAGGTGCAAAAACGAGAGAAATATGCTATAATTAAGATTATGAAATTTCATGATTATATTTGGGATTTAGGGGGCACTCTGCTTGATAACTATGAAATCTCAACGCAGGCTTTCTGCCAAACACTTAAAGAATTTGGTGTTGAAGCTGATCACGACCAAGTCTATGCGAGGCTTAAGGTTTCAACAGAAGCTGCTGTCGCTCACTTTATTCCCAATCACCCTACTTTTTTGGCTCGTTACAAGGATCGCGAAGCTAAAGCATTAGCAGCTCCTATTTTATTTGCAGGAGCTGAGGAGTTGCTGGCGCAAATTGTTGCGGATGGCGGTCGAAATTTTTTGATTTCACATCGAAATCACCTGGTCCTAGATATTTTGGATAAGGCAGCTATTGCCCAGTATTTTACTGAGGTGGTGACCAGTGAGAGCGGCTTTGCTCGAAAGCCTGATCCGGAATCCATGCTTTATCTCAAAGAAAAATATAGTATGACAAACGCCCTTGCCATCGGGGATCGGGAGATTGATCGGCAAGCAGCACAAGCAGCAGGGATTGACGCCCTGCTATTTGATGGCACAAAACCATTATTAGAAACGGTAGTGTAGAATGACAGAAGAGAATAAAAACAAAGACGCATTAGCGCAGGAATACGATGCTAGCCAAATCCAAGTTTTGGAAGGTTTAGAGGCTGTAAGAATGCGCCCGGGTATGTATATTGGGTCCACCTCCAAGGAAGGCCTCCATCATCTGGTTTGGGAAATTGTTGACAACTCAATTGATGAAGCCTTGGCTGGTTTTGCCAGCCATATTGAGGTCTTTATTGAAGCAGATAACTCCATCACTGTTACTGATGACGGCCGTGGTATTCCTGTTGATATTCAAGAAAAAACGGGTCGTCCTGCAGTAGAAACTGTCTTTACGGTTCTTCACGCTGGCGGTAAGTTTGGCGGCGGCGGTTACAAGGTTTCTGGTGGTCTACATGGTGTCGGCTCTTCCGTTGTTAATGCTCTGTCCACATTTCTGGAAGTGCGCGTCCATAAGAATGGTCACATTCACTTCCAAGAGTACAGACGAGGAGTTGTTGTTGATGATTTGAAGATTATTGGTGATACTGAACGCACAGGTACGACAGTCCACTTTGCACCGGATCCAGAAATTTTCACCGAAACAATCGAGTTTGATTTTGACAAATTAGCTAAGCGAATTCAGGAGCTGGCCTTTCTCAATAAGGGGCTAAAGATTTCAATCACGGACAAGCGCAGTGGTCAAGAACAGCAAGAGGATTACCATTATGAAGGTGGGATTGTCAGTTATGTTGACTATCTCAATGAAAATAAGGATGTGCTTTTTGAAAATCCTATCTATACAGATGGTGAGTTGAATGGCATAGCCGTTGAAGTAGCCATGCAGTATACGGGAACTTATCATGAAAATGTTCTTAGTTTTGCCAATAATATCCATACCCATGAAGGCGGTACTCATGAACAAGGCTTTAGAACAGCTTTAACACGTGTCATCAATGATTACGCTAGGCAGAATAAACTGCTCAAGGAAAAGGATGATAACCTCTCTGGTGAGGATGTTCGAGAAGGGCTGACTGCTATCGTTTCTGTCAAGCATCCTAACCCTCAGTTTGAGGGGCAGACCAAAACCAAGCTAGGAAACTCAGAAGTAGTAAAGATTACCAATCGTCTCTTTAGTGACGCTTTCTCCCGTTTCCTCTTAGAAAATCCTCAGGTAGCTAAGAAAATCGTGGAAAAGGGGATCTTAGCTTCCAAAGCTAGGATTGCTGCTAAACGTGCCCGCGAAGTAACACGCAAGAAGTCTGGTCTGGAAATTTCTAACCTGCCAGGTAAGTTGGCGGATTGCTCATCTAATAATGCTAGCCAAAATGAGCTCTTTATTGTTGAGGGGGACTCAGCCGGTGGTTCTGCTAAGTCGGGTCGCAATCGCGAATTTCAAGCGATTCTGCCTATTCGCGGTAAAATTCTTAATGTTGAGAAAGCCAGCATGGACAAAATCTTAGCTAATGATGAAATCCGCAGCCTCTTTACTGCCATGGGAACTGGCTTTGGTGCTGAGTTTGATGTCAGCAAGTCGCGTTATCATAAGCTGGTCATCATGACCGATGCTGATGTTGACGGAGCCCATATCCGGACCTTGCTCTTAACCTTAATCTATCGCTTTATGCGTCCAGTACTGGAAGCGGGCTATGTTTACATTGCTCAGCCACCTATCTACGGTGTTAAGGTCGGAAGTGAGGTTAAAGAATATATTCAGCCGGGTTCTGATCAGGAAACAAAATTACAGGAGGCCCTAGAACGTTACACACAGGGGCGCTCTAAACCAAGTGTCCAACGGTATAAAGGACTAGGAGAAATGGATGACCACCAGCTTTGGGAGACAACCATGGATCCTGATAACCGCCTGATGGCCCGTGTCTCAGTCGATGATGCAGCAGAAGCAGATAAAATTTTTGATATGTTGATGGGAGATCGTGTTGAGCCTCGCCGTGAATTTATCGAAGAAAATGCCGTTTATAGTACTTTGGATATTTAAAAGACTGGAATTCCAAGTGAAAAAGTGTGGGAAAGAACCTGATTTTTATAACAGATCACTTTCTCACGACTGTAGTTGCCTGCTTGTATCTACTGTTTCCTAATACTAGATTTAGATAAATAGAGTAGGGTATTTCCAAACTGATAAACGCCACAGAATATTTCTGGAGAGTGGTATAGACGGACATGATGGCACCACCCTCAATTAAGTTAGAACTTTTTTTGATATGTCCTTGGAACTATGATATAATGGGGCGTACTATGTGATAATGTGAAGGTGCTCAGTGCCTTCGACACTTAAAGGAGAAAACATGTCGAGCGGAATTGTAGTACTGATTGTAGCTGTTGTCCTTGTGGTCATCGTCGGCTACCTTATCGGTGTTATTCTAAGAAAACGAAACGACCTGCGACTGGTTCAATTAGAGGAGCGTAAGCAAAAGTTATTTGACCAGCCGATAGCCCAAGAGTTGGAGAAGGTCAAGAAACTCAACTTGATTGGTCAAAGTCAAACGACTTTTCGTGAATGGAACCAAAAGTGGACGGATCTTACCTCTAATACTGTCAAAAATATTGAAGCCAACCTAACTGAAGCTGAAAATCAGAATGATTCCTTCCGTTTCTTGAAGGTCAGAAATTCGATTGGAACTATCGAAAGTCAGTTGGATCTAGCTGAAGAAGATATCGCAGCGGTTCAGGAAGCGCTAGAAATCCTACAGGATCAAGAGGATAAGAATAGTGCACGTGTTAAGCATGCCTTGGATCTTTACGAAGATCTAAAAAGCAGCATCGAAGATAATGCCGATAATTTCGGGACCACCAAGAACGAGATCGAAAAACAGCTCAAAAATATCGAAGCAGAATTTTCACAGTTTGTTACACTCAATTCAACCGGTGACCCTGTCGAGGCAGCTGAAATCTTGGACAAGGCAGAAGAACATACCATTGCTCTCGGTCAGATTTCTGAAAAAATTCCAGCGATTGTCGCCAAATTAGAGGATGATTTTCCAGATCAGCTGGACGATTTGGAGTCTGGATACAGCAAGCTGTTAGAGGCACATTACCATTTCCCAGAACGCAATATCGAACGGCGCTTTCAGGATATTCGTGAGTCAATCAGCAGCAATGCTGATGGCCTAGTTACCTTAGATCTGGATCGAGCTAATGATGAAAATGCCGAAATTCAAGAAAAGATTGACAGTCTCTACGCTATTTTCGAGCGCGAGATCGATGCCAACAAACAGGTTATGAAAGACAGCAAAGTTCTGCCTAAATATCTGGAACATGCTAAGCACAATAACGATCAGCTTGAAAAAGAAATGGCGCGTCTCAACCATCTCTATATCATTGAGGACAATGAGACCCTCAGCGTTAAAAACTTTGCTAAAGAATTAGAGACCATCGAGCAAGATACGATTCCAGCGATTGAGAACTTTGATACACAAGAAAAACCATATTCAGAGCTCAAGGTTATCTTTGATGAAGCGCTTAAAACCTTGTCGACAGTGGAAGAAGGCCAAATTGAACTCGGCGGAGAGCTCAAGAGTATTGAACGTATCGAAAATGAATCTCGAATCAAAGCTGATGATTACATCAACCAGCTTCATGTTATTAAGCGTTTTATGGAAAAACGCAATTTACCAGGTATTCCGCAGGATTTCCTCAGTATCTTCTTCACAACGAGTGAGCATTTGGAAACCCTTTTAGATGAACTGAATAAACACCGCATCAATATTAACTTGGTAGCACGTTTGACCGAATCTGCAGGCTCTTCAATGGATCTCCTGCTTGAAACAACCTACCGTGTGGTGCAAAATGCTACTCTGACAGAACAGCTCCTCCAATACTCCAACCGTTATCGGAGTTTTGAGCCAGCTGTCCAAGATAGTTTTGAAATTGCTCTGCGTCTATTTGAAAAAGAGTATGACTACAAATCATCTTTTGAAGAAATCTCATATGCCTTGGAAATGGTTGAACCAGGCGTAACCGATCGCTTTGTATCATCTTATGAGAGAACACGCGAAATTATTCGCTTTTAAAGTAGATAGTTAAACAGAGTCGAGCCATTGTGTTCGGCTCTGTTTTGCAACTATGAAAGAAAAGTCTTCTCCGCCTATTATCCCTACTTTCATAGGTACTGATAGGTGTTGTTTACAAGGTAAAGAACCTCAAAAAGTGCGATGAAATTTAAGAGCTATTAAGCAAAAAACACCCTGTTTTGTGATATAATAAAATTCCGTGAGTGAGGGAAAATTAATTGAAAGGGGCACCTATGTTCGAGACAGCAGACAGGCCTGAACGTGTGATTTTACTTGGTGTCGAATTGCAAGAAACAAAAAATTTCGACATGTCCATGCAGGAGTTGGCTAGCTTGGCTGAAACAGCAGGTGCTCAGGTTATTACTGTTTATTGTCAAAAACGGGAGCGTTATGACAGCAAGTTGTTTATAGGTTCAGGGAAATTGGCTGAAATTGCGGCCATGATTGCGGCTGACGAGATTAATACTGTCATTGTCAACAACCGTCTAACCCCTAGACAAAATTCAAATTTGGAAGCAGCTTTCGGTGTTAAAGTCATCGATCGTATGCAGTTAATCCTAGATATTTTTGCCTTGCGTGCTCGCAGTCATGAAGGCAAGTTGCAGGTCCATTTGGCTCAGCTCAAATATATGCTGCCGCGCTTGACTGGTCAGGGTGTTATGCTTAGTCGACAGGCTGGTGGTATTGGCAGTCGTGGTCCGGGTGAGAGCCAGTTGGAACTCAACCGACGCTCTATCCGTCATCAAATTGCTGACATTGAGCGCCAGTTGCAAGTGGCGGAAAAAACTCGCTCAACCGTACGAGAAAAGCGCCTGGATTCTTCGGCTTTCAAGATTGGCTTGATTGGCTATACTAATGCTGGTAAGTCCACCTTGATGAACAGGCTAACGGATAATCGTCAATATGAAGCCGATGAATTATTTGCGACTTTGGATGCAACGACGAAACAGATTTATCTTAAGGACCGTTTTCAGGTGACTCTGACCGATACTGTGGGCTTTATTCAAGATTTACCAACAGAGTTAGTGGCGGCCTTTAAATCGACCTTGGAGGAGAGTCGCCATGCTGATTTGCTCTTGCATGTCATTGATGCTAGTGACCCCAATCATGCCGAACAAGAGGCTGTTGTTCTATCAATTTTGGAGGATTTGGGGATGCAGGATATTCCAAGGCTGGCTGTTTACAATAAAATGGATCAAACTGACCAGCTAGTGGCAACAGCTTTTCCAAATATCCGTCTCTCCCTCAAGGAGAAAAATAGTCGACAAATACTACGTCGACAAATTTTGGACGAGGTTGAGCAGCTTTTTGTGCCATTCTCACTTAAAATAGGTCAGAACAAACTTTATAAGCTATATGAATTAAGCAGGGTTGCTCTGCTTGACCCTTATGAGTTTGAAGGTGAAACTACTACAATTACAGGTTTTATCGCTGAAGAAAACAAATGGAAGCTGGAAGAATTTTATGACTGATGTGATCGATTTAGCTCTTAAATATGGTGGTTTTACGAGTTTAGATAAGGTTTACCTGACAACAATTTTATCCCAGCTGACTCCGGAAAAACAGCAATTGCTAGTGACACCGCCGCCTAGCGTCGTCAATGCCTATTTTTCTGAACTCTACCAAAAGCAGGGACCAAAGGCTGCTACAAATTACTATTTTGAACTTGCTAAGGCTTTTGGCTGGTTGACGACCTCTCAGCCTTCATTTACACATGAGCAGCACCCTTTTGTGCGCTTGAATCTGTCTGGTCAGTCTTTCGGTTTTGTTTATGAAACAGATAATGAGACTGCTCAGGTATTTTCTGAACAACCAATCAGTGCAACTGGTGGTCTTTTGATGGAATTAGCACAGATTTTTCCCCACTATAAGGTTTATCGAGAAGGCGATGAAATAAAAATGCGGCCGCTTATCTTTGATGAGGAAGGTAAGAAAGAGTTGGATTTGTTAGCATCGGATGTTCTTTTAACAAGTGCCTTTCGCCTCAAAGGAGGAATTATCAAGGTTTCGGGCTACAATGCGCAAGAAGTTTTAGATGTAGCTGATAACTTAGTTTCAGGGATAGATAAAGCTATGCTTTACTACGGCTTTCAGCAAAGAGAATGCACGATTTATATACAAGAATAGATTAGAAAGAGCCAGAACTATAGGGCTTTAGCCAGCCGATAGTATGGTTATTGGGATTTAGTATGGAACTACAATTTTTAGGAACAGGTGCAGGTCAACCCGCTAAAGCGAGGAATGTCTCAAGTCTAGTGCTAAAGCTCCTTAATGAAATCGATGAAGTCTGGATGTTTGATTGCGGTGAAGGAACCCAGCGCCAAATTTTAGAGACCAATATTAAGCCGCGTAAGATTAGAAAGATTTTTATTACACACTTGCATGGAGATCATGTTCTCGGATTGCCTGGCTTTTTAGCCAGCCGATCTTTTCAGGCTAGTGAAGAACAGACTGATCTTGATATTTACGGTCCAGTGGGGATTCGGAGTTTGGTTCTGTCCAGTATAAAGGCGACGGGAACGCGGCTCCCCTACCGCATTCATTTTCACGAATTTGATGGCAAGTCGTTGGGACAAATTTTAGAAACGGATAAATTTACAGTCTATGCGGAGAAGTTGGACCATACTATTTTTTGTGTAGGGTATCGTGTAGTCCAAAAAGATCTGGAAGGGAGTCTGGATGCAGATGGTTTAAAGGCTGTAGGTGTTCCTTTTGGTCCCTTGTTTGGCCGAATTAAGAGTGGTCAAGATATTGTATTAGAAGATGGCAGAACAATCACCGCCAAGGACTACGTATCTCCGCCACGTAAGGGTAAAGTGGTAACCATTTTAGGTGACACCAGAAAGTGTCATGCTAGTGTGCGTTTGGGCTTGGGAGCTGATATCTTGGTTCATGAAGCGACCTATGGCAAGGGAGATGAGCGCTTGGCTAGAAATCACGGACACTCTACTAATATGCAGGCTGCTCATATTGCTAAGGAAGCATCAGCCAAACGTCTTTTAATGAACCACATCAGCGCTCGCTTCCTAGCTCGCGATGTTCGTCAATTAGAAGCAGATGCTCGAACCATCTTTGAAAATTGTAAGGTAGTTTGGGATTTAGAAGAGGTAGAAATTTAACCATGGGAAAGAGTCGTATTATCGCTGTGACAGGAGCTTCTGGGGGATTAGCAGAGGCTATCATCAATCTTTTACCTTCTGATGATAGCGTTATTGCCATAGGACGCAATAAAGGAAGACTGGACCAGCTCTATGCTGGCAAGCCACAGGTTCGTACTTTTAGTTTGGATATCCATTCAGACAGTCAGGTGGCTGCCCTAGTTGACCAACTCTATCTGGAATATGGCCGTATTGATATTTTTATCAATAATGCAGGCTTCGGAGAGTTCAAAAGCTTTGATCAATTTGACTCTGAGACCATTCGAGAGACTTTCGATGTCAATACTCTGGCTACTATTAACTTTTCCCGTCTGGTCGGTGCTAAAATGGCTCAGCAAAGGAGCGGTCACATCATCAATATTGCCAGTATGGCAGGGAAGCTGGCCACTATCAAGGCTAGTGTCTACGCGGCAACCAAGTTTGCTGTTATCGGCTACTCCAATGCTTTGCGTCTGGAATTAGCCGATAACAATGTCTATGTAACAACGGTCAACCCCGGTCCTATATCGACTAAATTTTTCGACAGGGCTGATCCATCAGGCGGCTATCTCCAAGCAGTAGAGCGCTTCAGCCTGACGCCTCAACAAGTAGCAAAGAAGATTATCAAAAGTCTGGGTGAAAACAGGCGCGAGCTCAATATGCCCTTTGCAATGGTTCTTTCTGCTAAATTTTACGCTTTATTTCCTAAAATGGCTGATTTTCTTTCGAGAAAGGTTTTCAATTACAAATGATTTCGTCAAAATATGACTGGACTATAATCGAACAGGCTCCCAGCGAGTCCTTTTTAGAACAGGCACATAAAAAAGGTTTAGATGACACAGCTGCCAAAATTCTTTTTGAGCGAGGCATCCATACTCAAGATAAGCTTGATGACTTTTTAGCCCCTGATCTATCCCATTTACATGATCCCTATTTGCTCCATGATATGGAAAAAGCTGTATCTCGGATTCGCCGAGCTATCGAAGATAATGAAGCCATCCTAGTCTATGGTGATTATGATGCTGATGGAATGACATCGGCTTCTATCGTGAAGGAAACCTTGGAGATGATAGGGGCTGAAAATCTGGTTTATCTGCCCAATCGTTTTACAGATGGATATGGGCCCAACCTCAGTGTCTACAAATATTTCATTGAACAGCAAGGAATTTCGTTGATCGTGACCGTTGATAATGGTGTGGCTGGACACGAGGCTATTGGCTATGCCCAAGATCAGGGGGTAGATGTCATCGTGACTGACCACCACTCGCTGCCAGATGAATTGCCGGATGCCTATGCTATTGTCCACCCTGAACATCCGAAAGGGAATTATCCTTTTAAAGACTTAGCTGGCTGTGGTGTAGCTTTTAAGTTAGCCACAGCTCTCTTAGAAGGTATTCCCAATGAACTTCTTGATTTAGTGGCAATCGGAACGATTGCTGATATGGTTAGTCTGACTGATGAGAATCGGGCTTTAGTAAAATATGGCTTGCAAGTCTTGGCTCAGACCGACCGCATTGGTCTACAGGAATTAATGCATGTGGCTGATATTGATTCTAGCAGCCTTAATGAGGAGACTGTTGGTTTTAAGATTGCTCCCATGCTCAATGCTCTCGGACGTTTGGATGATCCTAATCCCGCAATTGAGCTTTTGACCGGTTTTGACGATGAGGAAGCTCATGATATCGCCCTCATGATTAAGGAGAAAAATGAAGAGCGTAAGGCCTTGGTTCAAACCATCTACGATGAGGCAATGACAATGATTGCTCCTGATAAACCAGTTCAAGTTTTAGCCAAGGAAGGCTGGCATCCTGGTGTTTTAGGTATTGTCGCGGGGCGTATCTTGGAGAGCCTCAACCAACCGGTTATCGTTCTTAACATTGAAGCTGGCAAAGCCAAGGGGTCGGCTCGCTCAATTGAAGCTGTCAATATTTTTGCAGCATTGACGGATCACCGAGATATTTTTGAGGCTTTTGGCGGACACGCAGGTGCAGCAGGCATGACTCTGCCAGCAGAAAATTTGGAAAAGCTTAGCCATATCCTCTGTGACTATATCGCTGACAATCAGATTGACATGTCTAGCAAAAATAATTTGACAATCGATGAAGAGCTGCACTTATCCAACTTAGATTTTGATACTATTAAAAGTTTAGAACAACTGGCTCCTTTTGGTATGGATAATAAAAAACCTGTTTTTTGGTTAAGGAATTTCAAGGTGCTGCAAAGTCGAACTATGGGACAGCAAGGTGCTCATCTTAAACTTAAATTAGCCCAAGACGGTGCAGAATTTGACCTTGTTGCTTTTTCACAGGGTGACCGAGCTCAAGAATTTGCCCAAGCTAGCCGTCTTGAATTAGCCGTTACCTTATCAGTCAACACTTGGAACGGTAATACCAGCCTCCAGCTTATACTAGTGGATGCCCGAGTTGAAGGAATCCAGCTGATTGATGTGCGCTCAAAATCAGCCAGCCTGCCCGATCAGGTGCCGGTTCTAACGGAGAATAGCAGCAGTGATATTGTAGCAGTGGTTGACCTGCCAGAAGATCCGTACCAGCTAAAGGCGCTTTTCAGCGGCAAGGCTTTTCAGGCGATTTATTTCAAAAACCACATTAAGCGTGCTTACTATCTAACTGGTTATGGAACTCGAGAACAGTTTGCCAAACTTTACAAGACCATCTACCAGTTTCCGGAATTTGATGTCCGCCATAAATTGGCTGACTTAGCAGAGTATTTGAAAATCCCTGATATTTTATTGGTCAAGATGATTCAAATCTTTGATGAACTAAATTTTGTCACGATTGATGATGGGATTATGACAGTCAATAAAAACGCTCCAAAACGTGCTATTGCTGATAGTCAAATCTATCAAGACCTAGTAGCTCTGGTCAAATACCAGGAACTGATGGCGCTGGGAACACCGCAGGAAATCTATGACTGGCTGATGTCTGACAGCAGTAGGTAAAGGAATCAGTTAAGAAGTTATATCTCTTGTTGCCCCTTGTATTAGTCCCAATAGCATTTAAATGTTCTTTGTCTATGGTTTTGCTTTGGAAAATGATCAGCTTTGAGCTATAACGTCTTCTTATTGCTGTTTGAATCATAGAACTTTTAAAACAGTATTGGAATACCAAAAAGGTCCTCGCTTTCTGGATAATCAGGAAAATGAAGGGCCTTTTTTAGGCTCTTTGTCAACTGTAGTGGATAAACCCCACTAGAATTATAGCGCTTTATCACACTAGTCTGAACTCATTCTAGCTTTGAACACCGATAAAAATAGTAGCAGGAGCTCGCTTCCGATTTTTCTGGCTCCGAAAACAGCTGTATTAGCAGGTTTCTAGTCCTCCATTGACTTGCCTCTAGAAAAACTGTACTATAATAGCATGGATATTTGGACAGTACTTGGGCAGTATGCTCAGTTGGAAACAAGGCGACTCTGGCTGCGTCCCTTCCGATTTGAAGACCGTGAAGATTTTTTTGCGATTGCCCATAATCCCGACAATCTAGCCTTCATCTTCCCCTTGCAAGCTAGTCAAGCTGAAAGTGATTATATCTTAGTCCATTATTTTATGAAGGAGCCGCTGGGTATTTGGGCGATTGAGGATAAGGCCAGTAAGAGAATGATTGGAGCTATCCGCTTAGAGAATCTCAACCTAGCCAAGCACCACGCTGAAATTGGCTATTTTATCAATCAGGATTTCTGGGGACAGGGATTGGCTACCGAAAGCTTACAAAGTATTGTTTTTTTGGCCTTTCAAGAGTGTCAATTGCGCAGTTTATCCATCATTACCCATCAGGAAAATCTAGCCAGTCAAAGGGTAGCGCAGAAGGCCGGGTTTAGACTAGTTAGGCGTTTTAAGGGGAGCGATCGCTACAGTCACAAGATGCGAGATTACTTAGAATTTCAGCTAAGGGCAGGTGAGAATTAGTATGACCAAGCACCAAGAAATTTTAGAATACTTAGAGGCTTTGCCGATTGGCAGACATGTCAGTGTACGCAGTATTTCCAATTATTTATCAGTTAGCGAAGGAACAGCCTATCGTGCTATTAAGGAAGCAGAAAACCGAGGCTTAGTTGAAACCCGTCCCCGCAGCGGCACTGTTCGAGTGGAGCAAAAGGTCAAAGTTCGCTTGGAAAAGCTGACCTATGCTGAAATTGCAACAATATCCGAATCAGAAGTCGTTGCAGGGCATGCAGGCCTTAAGCATGAGTTTAGCCGCTTTTCTATCGGTGCTATGACACGAGAGAATGCTGGTCGCTATCTGGTTAAAGGGGGACTTCTGATTGTTGGAGACCGCGAGGAGATTCAACTGCTGGCTCTAGAAAATCACAATGCTATTTTGGTAACAGGGGGCTTTGCCGTATCGGATAAGGTTTTATCCATGTCCCAAGAACAGGGGATCCCCGTTATGGTAACAGCCTATGATACCTTTACAGTAGCGACCATGATTAACCGTGCCCTATCCAATGTTCGTATCAAAACTGATATCAAAACGGTAGCGCAGGTTTATACTCTCAAGTCCAACTATGGTTATCTCAATCCTGACAACACTGTGAATGATTATCATCGCTTGGTCAAAAAGAGTAACCACGTTCGCTACCCCATTATCAATAATCTTGGTCAGGTAGTGGGTGTTGTTAGTATGCGCGATGTTGCTAATCAAGAGTCTATAGCTAACCTTTCTTCTGTTATGACCAAGCCGGTAACCACCAAACCTGAGACAAGTCTGGCGACGGTTGCCCAGAGGATGATTATGGAAGATTTTGCTATGTTGCCGGTTGTTGATGATGCCAACCTATTGCTTGGCGTCATCACCCGAAAGCTGGTCATGGAAAATTTGGAAGAACTAAATCATGATGGCCTGCATACGCTTAGCGATCAGATTACGGCTAGCCTCAAACAGGAAAATGGTTACTTCAGTTTTAAAGTGGAGCCAGCTATGATTGATAATGCCGGCAATCTAACCAATGGTATTCTGACAGAAATTTTGAAAGAGTCAGCCATGCGCCTCTTATCTCTCAATCGCAAAAAAAATATCTTTATTGAGCAAATGATGATATACTTTTTACAGGCCGTTCAAATCGATGACCAATTGCACCTGAAACCGCGAATCGTTGCTAAAAATCGTCGCAGTGCGACTGTCGATGTAGAAGTACGTTGCATGGATCAGGTTATCTGTAAAGCGGTTATCTCAAGCAGGGTAACTTAAATCGAACACACCTACATTCCTGCGGAGTTAGGTAAATACCGCTCGATTCTTAATGGATCGTCACTCCATTTTCTAAATTCTTTTGGAGTGTTTAACAGCTTTATATTTAGTAAAAGGAGAAAAACATAAATGATAACACTCAAATCAGCACGTGAAATTGAAGCCATGGACCGCGCAGGTGACTTTCTTGCCAGCATCCATATTGGTCTGCGTGACCTGATTAAACCAGGCTTAGATATGTGGGAGGTTGAAGAATATGTTCGCCGCCGCTGTAAAGAAGCCAATGTTCTCCCCTTACAAATTGGAGTGGACGGACAACTAATGGACTATCCTTATGCGACCTGCTGCGGTCTTAATGATGAAGTTGCCCACGCCTTCCCGCGTCACTACATCTTAAAAAAAGGTGATCTGCTTAAGGTGGATATGGTACTGAGTGAGCCCTTGGATCAATCAATTCTTGATGTTTCTAAGTTGGACTTTGACAACACTGCTGAGATGAAAGAATATACAGCACCCTATACTGGCGGTTTAGCTGATTCTTGCTGGGCCTACGCTGTGGGTGATGTATCACAGGAGGTCAAGGATTTGATGGATGTGACCAAGGAAGCTATGTATTTGGGAATTGAAAAGGCCGTTGTTGGCAATCGTATTGGCGACATCGGTGCTGCTATTCAGGAATACGCAGAAAGCCGCGGGTATGGTGTTGTTCGTGATCTGGTCGGCCACGGTGTTGGTCCGACCATGCATGAAGAACCTAATGTTCCTCATTATGGCAAGGCAGGTCGCGGCCTGCGCCTTAAAGAGGGAATGGTGCTTACCATTGAACCCATGATCAATACAGGTACTTGGGAAATTGATACGGATTTAGAGACTGGCTGGGCTCACAAAACGCTTGATGGTGGTCTGTCTTGTCAATATGAGCACCAATTTGTTATCACCAAAGACGGTCCTGTTATCTTGACCAGTCAGGGAGAAGAAGGAACCTATTAAGACATGAAGAAAAAATTCTTGGATAGGCTGGTGGATAAGCTCAACTATCCTCCCCTACAAGTCTATCTCAAGCATTACCGCAGCGCTGAGATAGACTTATCCAGTATCGCTGTGGCCTATTACCTGCTGCTGACCCTCTTTCCCTTGGTAGTGATTGCAGCCAATATTTTCCCTTATTTTGACATTGACTTGACAGACTTTCTAGTCTTCCTGCGCCAGAATCTTCCAGCTGAAATCTACAGTTCCACTGCGGGAATTATTCGCAATCTCTTTGCCTATCCTTCCAGCAGTGTCCTTGGAATAGCTACTTTAACAGGTTTTTGGACGATGTCGCGCAGTTTGACCTCCTTGCAGAAGGCCTTTAATAAGGCTTACGATGTCAGTCAACACAGAGATTTCGTCATTGGTCATATGATTGGTATCATTGCTAGCTTCTTTATCTTCTTTCTCTTGACCTTTGCCCTCTTGCTGTCAGCCTTGTCAGATGGGGTTTATCAGTCATTGCGGCAAAAATATGACTTGCCAGCGGGGATTGTGCGCCTGCTTTTGCACGCTAACCGTCCCTTGATGATTTTCGTCATTGTTATTGGCCTGATAACTCTTTATTTTATCCTGCCTAATGTCCGTATTAAAAAGCTGCGTTATACTTTGCCGGGAACGATTTTAAGCTCCATTGTCATGATCTTCATGACCGGTTTGGTAGGAGACTATGTAACCCGAACTTTTAACAATCTGATCGATATCAAGGTGTTTGGTTCCATCATTATCTTTATTATCATGTTTTGGTTTGTGATCTTAGCGCGTATTCTAATCACAGGTGCTGTCCTCAATGCGACAGCTCAGGAGCTTCTGCAGGGTGAAATGGAGGGTCGCCGCGGCGACGTTCTTACCTTTTTACAGTCCTTTGGCGATCATGAAGAAGATAGTGATAGAAGTTCGTACAAAGAAGACAAGTCAGCCAATCCATTTGATGATGAAGAATAAGACATAAATGGGACAAAGTACATTTGTTATGATGATTGGAAAGAGGGACTTGCCAGCTCTTTTTCCATCATGAGCCTATCTGTGGTCATGAATTTTGATGACTACGGCTGCCGTTTTAAGCTGTTATAACGAGGTTGAATGCTCTTTCAGCCTCGTTTTGCTTTGCGAATTTTACTCTCTTTAGTCGCCATCGCATTTGTGCTATAATGGGGGCACTATGGGAAACAAAGGAGAAAGATATGACTGTAGATTTTAAAGCAGAAGTAGATAAGCGACGCGACGATATGATGACGGATTTGTTCAGTCTCTTAGAAATTAATTCCGAGCGCGATGACAGTCAGGCTGACAAGCAACATCCATTTGGACCGGGACCTGTGAAAGCTCTCAAGCATTTTCTAGCTATGGCTGAAGGTGATGGCTTTAAGACACGCAATATCGATAACTATGTCGGTGATTTCGAGTTCGGCGAAGGGGAGGAAACTCTGGGAATCTTCGCCCATTTGGATGTCGTACCAGCAGGATCGGGCTGGGATGGCGATCCTTATAAGCCCTTTATCAAGGATGGTAAACTCTATGCACGCGGATCCTCTGATGACAAGGGACCAACTATGGCTGCCTATTATGCTCTTAAGATTATCAAAGAGCTGGGACTCCCAGTCTCTAAAAAAGTCCGCTTTGTCTTGGGAACAGATGAAGAATCAGGCTGGGGCGATATGGCTTATTATTTTGCCCATCCGGAGGTTGAGAAACCAGATTTTGGTTTTGCGCCAGATGCTGAATTTCCTATTATCAATGGTGAAAAGGGTAATATCACGGAATATCTCCACTTTTCGGGCCAAAATAATGGAGACTTTATCTTGCACCAGTTTGCAGGCGGCCTTCGTGAAAATATGGTACCAGAATCAGCTACAGCTCTGATTTCAAGTCAGATCAGTCTAGCTGATTTGCAAGAAAAGCTGGCATCCTTCTTGAAGAACCATCCGCAGATTTCAGCTTCGGTTGAAGCACAAGGAGATCAATTTCGCATTCAGGTTACTGGCAAGGCTGCTCACGGTTCTACACCTGAGGAAGGTCTCAATGGAGCTACTTATCTGGCAATTTTCCTCAATCAATTTGATTTTGCTGGGGCCGCTCAGTCCTTTATTGCTGTGAGCGCCACTGTTCTTCACGAGGACTTTAAGGGTGAAAAATTAGGTCTAGCTCATACAGATGAAAAAATGGGCTCCTTATCAATGAATGCAGGTGTCTTTACATTTGATGCAGCTTCTGATGATAATATTATCGCACTCAATTTCCGTTACCCGCAAGGCACCGACGCAAAAAGGATTCAAGCAGGGCTGGAAAAGCTAGATGGTCCTAATAAAGTCACACTTTCTGAACACGAACATACACCTCATTATGTTCCCATGGAAGATCCCTTAGTTAAGACGCTTTTGGATGTCTACGAAGAACAAACAGGACTCACTGGTTACGAACAGATTATTGGCGGCGGGACTTTTGGCCGTCTCTTGGAGCGCGGTGTGGCTTTTGGGGCTATGTTCCCAGATTATGAAAATACCATGCATCAGGCAAATGAATTCGCAGATGTTGAAGATCTCTACCGCGCCTGCGCAATCTATGCCCAAGCTATCTATGAACTGATCAAATAGAGGAAAGTAGTAATCCTTGAGATTTAAGGGAGTGGGAAAAAGCCCAAATATTTTCAGATCCTTTAGCTAAAATCAGGCTAACTGGCCTTTTTACCAAGTCCCTATAATGGATTACAAAATGGAAAACTTTAAAAGCTTGGTTTTCTCATAAAACCAAGTTTCTTAATGAATGGAGATGAGAAACATGTCAAGGATGTCACAACTTGTTGAGGCCATTATGGCTGATCCGCAAAATGCAGCCTATACCAAGGCAGGAATTGAGCCGCTTTTTACTGCGCCTAAAACAGCTCGTATCAATATTGTCGGCCAAGCTCCGGGTATTCGGGCCCAAGATACCCGCCTCTACTGGAATGACCCATCGGGCGATAACCTGCGCGACTGGTTGGGAATTGACCGCGATACCTTTTATAATTCCGATAAGATTGCTGTTATCCCAATGGATTTCTACTATCCTGGCAAGGGCAGGTCTGGTGATCTGCCGCCGCGAAAAGGATTTGCACAAAAGTGGCATCCCTTGATTTTGCAGGAATTGCCTGATATTTCCCTGACACTTTTGATCGGAAACTACGCCCAGCATTATTATCTCAAGCAGCAAGCGTCCGTTAAACTGACGGATAATGTTCGCAACTATAAGGACTTCCTGCCAGACTTTTTTCCGCTGGTCCATCCATCACCGCGCAACAATCTCTGGCAGGCTAAAAATCCTTGGTTCAAGAAGGACGTCCTGCCAGATTTGCGAAAACATGTGAAAGAAATTTTAGACTTATGAATCAACCGCTTATTTTTAACCCCCGGATTGCTAAACACAAACCCAGCAATCAGGATCGCTGTCCCTTTTGTGCAATTGGCAGCTTAGAAAAGATTATAGCTCAAGAAGATGATATGATCTGGCTGGACAATAAGTATCCGGTCTTGGAGAACACCTACCAAACCCTAATTATCGAATCTAGCCAGCATTTAGGCGATATTGCGACTTACAGCAAGGAGCATAACCGTAAGCTTTTTGCCTTTGCCCTACAAGCTTGGCAGCAGTTAGAAGACAGCCAGCGTTTCAAGACGGTGGCACTTTTTAAAAACTTTGGTCCCCTATCAGGAGGTTCCCTGCGTCATCCGCACATGCAGGTGATTGGTTTTGAAGAAATAGATGCGTATGAAACCATCAAACCAGACAACCTAGACGGCCATCTGGTTTGCCAGCAAATAGATAATCAAGCTAGAGTAACGATATCCCAGCAGCCTCTCAGCAGTTTTAGTGAATTTAATGTTTCAATTGACAGCTACCGAGCTCTCAATCAACTGGCTGATACCGTGCAGCAGGTAGTTCAATATCTAATGCAGGTTTATCTAGGCGGTCGCTGTGAATCCTATAATCTTTTCTTTTATCATCTGGAAGAAGGTTTGGTCTGTAAAATTGTTCCGCGCTTTGTCACCTCCCCTTACCTGATTGGCTACCACCTCAAACAGATAAATGACCCAGAGCGCATAGCGCAGGAGGTTGCAGAGTTACAGAGCTTTATGATACCGTAAAAATAATTGTCCTAAAATGGTTGTGCTCGTGTATAGAACCTAGTAAAATATTTACTAACCACCATATTAAAAAGAAGGGAAATTAATCAAAATGTCGACAATTCAAAGTCAAATGACAGCTGTCAACACTCATACCAGCGCTCTTCACGGTGCTGAGGGAAGTTTAAGCGGTATCAATGATGCCGGAACAGATGACCAAACCACCGTTTCCGGCAACGCTAAAGCCCATGAAGCCATTTCAGAAGCAGCAGCGACTGTTAAGGAGCTCAGCGCCAACCTATCCGCTCTCTCTAACAGTTTTAAAAGTATTGCGGCGGGCTTTGAGAGCGCTGATCAATCCGCTGCTCAGAGTATCCATTCCAAAACATCGTGAGGTGATGCCCTATGTTTCAGTTTTTGAAAAGACTCTTCCGGCGTTCAGCTGTACTTCCTAATGGATCGTATCCAATCGTTAATCACACCCAACAGCCAAGACCGTCCTCTCCATCAGCTTCGCAGCCTGTGCAGGGACTGGGTCAGACTAGCCAGCCGTTTTCAGGTTCTGTCCAGCCTCCTCAGTCTTGGCCTGCTCATCCAGCTTTTTGGTCACCGACCGACCAATCGGTTGATTTGACCACAGTCCAGCCAGCAGGGAGTTATCCAGTAAATGGCGTAAATGGGTCTTCAGTATCGGCCGTTCCCACAGGAGTCAACCCGATTCAGCCGACCTCTCCGCTCTCTATGCCTGCTCAGCCAGATACTCTGTCAACAGTGCCTCAGCCTGTTTCGTCACCGACAGTGGTGTCCTCATCCTCTGTATCAGCTGTCCAGCCACCGTCATCTAAATTAGGTCCTGATTCAGATCAAGCGTCAGGCCAGTCGAGTTCTTCTTCAGATTCTAAGCAGACATCGGCCTCATCCCAGCCTAAGCCGAATCCAAATAAGCCGCCTTTTTTAAATATTTCAGATGAGGAAGATGATGGAGTTCGGATGCCGACACCTGAAGAAGTCAGACGCTGGAATGAGTGGATGTCCAAACGCCTAAAGGAAGACCGAGAAAAGTTTCAAGCTCACTATGGGAAAGCCACCTCTTCCCAAAAGACTGGTGCTAAGTCAGCTGACCAATTAACTGCTGCTCAAAAAGCTTATGCCAAAGCCCAGACCAAGGAAGAAAAACGACGGGCTTGCACCGACCGTTTAGAAGAACTCCGAAAAGAAAAGACTTCACTTGAAACCAAAGAGAGTGATTTAGGTACGAAAAAAATCTATATCGAATCTCAGGAAGATTGGTTTGGCAGCTATAAACGCAAAGTTTCAGCGCTTTTAACCTTGTCCTATGATTTTGAGGAGTTCTCAGATAGCTGGACCAAACACAATAGAAAAATATCGACGGCTTTAGAAAACGACCGTGAGAAACTGTCAAAAGAACGCTCACAGATGCTCGTACGCTTGGACGACATTGACAGGGAGCGCCGTCGGATTAACACTACAGGGGAGGTTCCATCATGAGTGTTGATATGTATTTAGAACTGTCTCTGGCTCAGGCAGACAGTGTGGCTGCTATGGTTGACCAAGCCTTATCGGCTTTAGATCAGCTGGACAGGGCTATCGATGACCTTTTAGCAAGCGGTTCGGAGCTAAAAGGAAAGAGTTACGATTCCTTGCGTGACCATGTCGAAACCGTTATTGTTCCTCACAAGGACGGTGCCCGCCGCTACTTGGAAGAGGTCAAAGAAGCGGTTCGGCGGTTTCCAGAAGCCTATCAGGAAGAAGTGGGACCTGAGAGCCTACGCCAGTCCGATTTGGAAGCCCAGCTGGAAGAGTGCAACGCCGTGATCAGAGACGGTCAGGCCCTCTTAACTGAGATGGAGACCCACCCAGCTGGAGACCATGCCCAAGAGCGGATCAGCGATATGCAGGCGAGTCTTGGAATAGCCAAGCAGGCCAAGGCCAAGATTCAGGATAAGCTGGATCGGCTGCTGGCCTTTGACGCCAGCTCGCCCAGAATCTTTGAAGGCTTAGACCAATTAGCCGCTTCCCTAAAAGCGATGAGTCAGCTCACACAGGCTGTTTGGAATCCGCAGACGAAAACATTTGCCAGCGTTGATCTAAGGGGTCTCGATCTGATGAACAGCAGCCAGTTTCAAGAGATCACCAAGAATGCTGTTTTTGTGCTAAAGTATGATGTCAAGCGCCCAGAAGGGATGTCGGATGCTGATTTTCAAGAGTATGTCAGCACCCTTCGGACCCAAGCCCAGACCTTAGAATCAGACGGCTGGACCACTAAGGCTATTAGGAACGGCTATATTGCCAAGGTTAATTCCTCCTATGATCCCAATAGCGGAAAGACGATTAGTGCCCAACTGGGTGAGTATCTCAATGATGCTAGAACCTTTGGCAGTGAGACCTTCCAGAAGATGTGGGGGATTGATTATCAGACCGCCAAGAACCATAAAGACTCGGCGGCAGCTGAGAAGCTTCTGGGGATTGCCATGAAGTATACGGGCATGCCTCAAGAGCTTGATGGCAGTGCCGAGCAGACACAGGCTATTTTGGATAAGATGTCCGATAGCTTAGCGCCAGATGATGATTTTTGGGATGACTTTGCAGGGACCGTGCAGGTGGCCTATCCGGATAAAAAAGGTGCTAACGCCTTAGGTGATAAAGGCGGCAATGAGGCACTGAAACAGCGAGTCAACCAATTCCGCTATGTCATCTCAGCCCAACAAGCGCAATGGGTACGGGACTGGGCAAGGGAAAGGTATGGGAATGATATCAGTGATGAACAAGCCCTAGCTGCTTACCTTAACGATGGTCATAAATCTAGCTATGATTTCGATGATACCGCTCGTTTTCATAATAAAGTCTCCGAAAGGGGAACTTACCCTGGCGGTAAGAAACAGGTTAACTATAAAATCCTGTCTAAAGATTTCCACACCGAATTTATCATCAGTGAAGATGGCAGTTTTGTCAATGAAATTGACCCCGAAAAGGATGCTTCAGAGAACCAAAATGGAGTAGTTAATGGAGCCAGCTTTAATTATGCGGATGATGGCGATAAGCAGGCACATGAGCGTTTAGATGAAAATGCACCGAAATTCTATGACCCTGAGTACCGCGACACTATGCGTGAGAACGATGGGGATAGGTTTGTATCACCACAAAAGGATCAGTATAAAGATCCTAAAAATGATACATATGGTTTTAAGAATGGCAAAAAAGATCAGTCTACTTACGAAAGAGAACAGGCGCAAAAAGATGAGTTTAAAGAAATGGTAGGTGAATCATGAAAAAATATCTTGTACTTTGTATAATATTATGTACCTTCTTATTAGTAGCCTGTCAGGCGAAAAGTCCTGTAAAGGATGCCAAGCCTAAACACTCAGAGCCAGTGCACCTAGAAAAAGCTAAGACCCTAGAAATTGGGATTACCTATAAAATTGGTGATTCTAAAGATTCTAATGCGTCATATATAAAATTCGTGGATAATCAACACTATGTTTATATGAAGGATTATAGCCATGATACCCAAGAAGAGATAGATGACATTAATAGAGAAGGAGATGGATTTTATCCCTATGTTTTATTCACAGAGGGCCAGTACACGAAGGATGGAGATAATTTAAATTTGACACCTACAAAAACTATGGATGTGGAGTTTAAAAATCCTGAGCATGTTAAGGATAAGATCATAGCTTCCAAGAGATTAGATGAAGGAGCGAATGCTGGCAGAATACTTATCCTTACCAAAAAAGATGGTGCTTATGCTGAAAACAATCAAGAAAATTATTTTACCCTTTATAAAGTAAATAAAGCAATCCCAGATTCGATTGAGGACTTTCTGAAACAGTACGAGTATCAGCCGGAGAAGTTACCTCGGTAGGTGAATCATGAAAAAATATCTTGTCATTTGTATAATACTATGTACCTTCTTATTAGCAGCGTGTCAGGTGAAAAATCCTGAAAAGTCTGCCAAGCCTAAACAATCAGAGACTGTACGCTTAGAAAAAGCTAAGACTCTAGAAATTGGTAATGTTTATAGGATTGGCAGTTCTAAAAAGCTAGAAGGCAGTTATTTGAAGTTAATAGATAATAGTCGCTATGTTTATATGATGGATTATAGCCATGATACCCAAGAAGAGATAGATGATATAAATCATGATGAAGATTCAGTTGATTTTTATCCTTATATTTTATTTACAGAAGGTCGATATACTAAGGATGGGGATAATTTAAATTTGACACCTACAAAAACTATGGATGTGGAGTTTAAAGATCCTGATCATGTTAAAGATAAAATCATTGCTTCCAAGAGATTAGATGAAGGAGCTGATGCTGGCAGAACGCTCACTATTGCCAAAGAGGATAGTGGTTATGTTAAAAAGAAATCCAATGGTAGCTTTCCCCTCTACAAAACAAATAAGAAACTCCCAAATTCAATTGATGATTTTCTAGCCCAGTACGACTATCAGCCAGAAGAGTTAGAGTGATTTTAAAGGCTCATCAGTTCCGCTACGTGATTTCGCAGCAACAGGTGCAGTACATTCGGGATTGGGCTATTAAGGAATATGGTGCCGATCAAGCTGAGCGCATGACTGATAGGGATAAATTAGCAGCATACTTAAAGAATTCCAAGGATACACAATATACTACTACCTCTGAATCAGCACGACTTCATAATAAAGGAAGCTATTATGATAATGAGATGCACTATCCTGACAATAATGAAGATCAAGCTAATTATAAAGTACTTATAGGTAAAGGTCACCATAGCGAATTTATTCTTGATGAGGATGGTAATTTTGTTTCTGAATTAGAAACTGAAAATCGGACCGAAAATGATGTGATCAATGGCTCCAGCTTTAACTACGCGGATTTTCAACAGGATAAAGCTGATGAAGATGACGGCACTGCTAAACAGAAAGGCTATGTCTCCTCTCATAACAGATTAGACGTCAATACGCCTAAACAGTGGGATCCTAAGTTTAGAGAAGATCAATCAAAAGGCTACATCTCTCCCAACAAAGATAAAAAGGGTGATGATGGCTGGAATGACAGCTTTAAAAATCCAAAGGGTAGCTATGCTAAAGATGGTAAGAGTGCTAAAGATCGAACTGACGAGGCAGCTAAAGCCTTCAATGAGATGGTTGATGGTTATGAGGAGTGACTGCAATGAAAAAGAAATTGGCAATAAGTATTTTATTAGTAGCAATTTTGTTAGGAGCTATCAGTATGACTGCCTTAGTGATGCGAAATAACAAGCAGTCCTCGCATTCAGCCCCTCCCAGCTCGTCCTCTCATAAACAGGAAAGTTATGAAAAAACAATTGAGTTGGATCAGGTTTATAAAGAAGAAAATGATGATGCTATTTACTATGATATCTTTAAATCAGATGGAACTTATATTTCTATTCAAGATCGAGCTAGCATTTATAAATCAGAAACTGATCTGGATAAATCAGGAAATGAAGAGGAGGCACGAATTTTTCCAAATATTTATTATAATATAGGAACATATAAATTTAATGGAGATAATATTGAATATAAAATAGAGCAATCAACTGAAATTTATTTTAATGATGTTAAAACTTACAAGAGAGGTAAATATTACACGATAAAGCACGAACATTATAACCAAAGAGTAATTTGGAAAAAAGGTAAAAAGGGCTACTATATTAATGGAGCTCTTCTAAAGTTTCAAAAATCAAATTATGTTATTCCTAACTCAGAAGAGGAATTTCTAGCCCAATATACTTATGACCCGAGCACAAGAAAGTAAAACTGCTCCTTTCCTAGCCATTAATCTCTTAAGAAAATATGGGATCCTGAGTTTAGAAAAGAACAATCAGAAGATTATGCTTCTCCTAATAAAGTAAATGAAGGAAAAAAAGGTGGAAAAGAAGCTTTAAAAATCAAAAGGGTACTACGCAAAAGATGGTAAGAGTGCCAAAGAGCGAACTGACGAGGCAGCTAAAGCATTCAATGAGATGGTTGATAGTTATGAGGAGTAGAATGATATGACAAGAAGACGCATGATGATTATCTTATTGACACTTGTCTTACTTTCCTTATTTGGAAGTATGATTGTAGCAGTTCAAACCCATCAGGCTAAAACTCAACCTTCAAATTCTACTTCTTCTAGTTCTGCTACTTACAAAAAGGACTATGAAAAAGATATTAAGCTAGATCAAGTTTATGAGTATGAAGCACATGATGCTAGGAATATCATAGTGTTTAAATCTAATAACACTTATATATATATTCAAGATCGGGCTACTATTTATAAAACTCAAGCAGATTTAAATGAGGCTGGTAATGAGGAGGAGATGGCAGTAACTCCTGTTATTACCTATGGTACAGGAACCTATGAGTTTGTAGGAAATAACATAAAATACACCTCTGAAAAAACAGTTTCAATTGGCTTTAGCACCGTGGCCAATGTTAAGGCTAGAAAATATTTTTCAAAAGAAAATGAAACTTTTCATAGTAAGGTCATTTGGACTAAAGAGAAAAAAGGATACTCAGTCAATTACAGAGATATTCGAAAATTATATAAATCTGATTATTCTATTCCGAATACTGAGGAAGAGTTTTTAGAGCGGTATACTTACGATCCTTCAACAAAAGATGATAGGTAATTTTATATCAAAATTAGATACTGAAAATCAGACCGAAAATGATGTCATCAATGGTTCCAGCTTTAACTATGCCAATTCAGGGAATGATGCTCAGCACAATCACTTAGACCGAGATTCTGTCACGAGTTGGGATCCTGAATTTCGTAAAAATATGTCTGATGATTACGAGAAGCCGAACCGATCAGATAATCCAGATGAAACCTATAATCTGGTGAGAAAGCTAAGAACCATGATGAACGTGCCGATAAGAACGATGGGCGTAATGGTAGCTCTAAATATGCGGATAGTTGGAAAAATAAGAATGGCCGTTTTGCCCAAGATGGCCAGAGCGTCAAAGAGGCCACCGGGGATGCTGGTAAGGCCTTTGAGGAAGATGTTAAGGAGGCCAAGTCATGAAAAATTTATTTACTTTAATCGGTCTCTTAAACTGTCTTTTGTTGGTAATAGGGTGTCAATCAAACGATAATAAAAAGCCTAGTTCTAGCCAGCATCAGTCAAAAACACAAACCTCAAAAGGAGTAACGTCTTTTGAAATCGGCCAGACCTATGTTCGTGATGATGGGGTTTATTTCAAAATAGTTGATGAGGATACCTATGTTTTATTTGATGACGCAGCGTCCCAATATAAGACAGAACAAGATCTGGATGAAGCCAGTTCGGATAATGAGCAGGCTATGTATCCCCTTTTGTATTTTTACGACTGTCACTATATTAAAAAAGGAGATACCTATATCAGTGATTCAGATACTGAAACCATGATGACTTTTACAACCGTAGCGAATTACAAAGCTGGGAAATATTCTGAAACATCAGATAGGATATCAAAAAATGATCCGGTTGCCATTAAGTTAGGTCCACAAGGATATTATTTAGAGGGAGGGACAAAACCTTATTCACATTTTCATAAATCCGACAAGCAAATCCCTAGTACTAAGGAAGAATTTTTGAAACAGTACACTTATGCGCCTGAGACTGAGGATGATGATAGGTATTAGTTATTAATGAGATGGAAGCAAAGCAAAAAGCAACAGCCCAGAAACCATTGCTTTTTCGCTTACTTGGAATATCCTTTGTCCTAAGTTGCCTCACTTTTTGATTTTTAGGCTCGGGATAAAAAGGTCCACTGGACCCGCCTCGCTTTTTGATTTTTGGGCTCGGGATAAAAAGGTCCACTGGACCCGCCTCGCTTTTTGATTTTTAGGCTCGGGATAAAAAGGTCCACTGGACCTTTTTATTTACCCAAGCAAAATTGGCTGAAGAGCTGGGTGATGAGTTCGTCTGGAGCAGCATCACCGGTGATTTCTCCGAGGATTTCCCAAGTTCTGGTCATATCAACTTGAAGCAAATCAACAGGCATTCCCATTTCTAAGCCCTTGTTAACTTCCTGCAGACTGGCTAAGGCTTTCTCAATCAGGGAAATATGACGGCTATTGGACAGGTAGGTGGCATCTTTTTCGACCAAGCTAGCATTATCGAAGAACAGTTGGTTGATGCGCTCTTCAATAAGATTGATATTCTCATTCTTTAAGACCGATATATCGATAGCGTCTTCTGGCAGACCTTCCCGCTCAATATACTGCGGTAGGTCGGTTTTATTGATGAGAACAATGCGATTGCTGTTCTTGCTGATATCAAGGAGAATTCGATCTTGTTCGGTTAGTTCTTCAGAGCCATTAAGTACTAAAAGGACCAAGTCTGCCTCAGCTAGGGCTTTTTTAGAACGTTCGACGCCGATTTTTTCGACTGCATCCTCAGTCTCTCGGATCCCCGCCGTATCAATTAGTTTAAGCGGAACGCCATTGATATTGACATATTCTTCAATGACATCACGTGTTGTCCCCTCGATATTGGTGACAATAGCCTTTTCTTCTCGCAAGAGATTATTGAGCAGGCTAGATTTACCGACATTAGGGCGGCCAATGATCGCCGTTGATAGCCCCTCACGCAAGATTTTCCCCCGCTTAGCGGTTCTTAGCAAGCCTGTCAGCAGGTCTTCAAAGTCCTGTGTTTTTTCTTGTATTAAAGCCGTTGTGACCTCTTCGACATCATCGTATTCAGGATAGTCAATATTGACCTCAACCTGAGCCAAGGTATTAAGGATCTCTTGGCGCGTGTTATCGATGAGATTTTTAAGAGAACCATCCAACTGCGCTACAGCAATATTCATGGCTTTATCGGTTTTAGCTCGGATGAGATCCATAACAGCTTCTGCTTGGGTCAAATCAACCCGACCATTAAGAAAGGCCCGCTTCGTAAATTCACCCGGCTCAGCCATCCGTGCACCCGAACGAATGAGAAGCTGCAAAATTTCATTGGTAATAGCAAGGCCGCCATGTGTGTTGATTTCGACCACATCTTCGCGAGTGAAAGTCTTAGGTGAGCGCATAACGCTGACCATGACCTCATCAATAACCTGATTGTGATCCATAATGTGCCCGTAGTTAATGGTGTGGGAATCTACTTCTGCCAAATTTTTCCCCTTAAAGAGGCTGTTAGCAATGGCAATTGCTTCACTGCCAGAAAGGCGGACAATGCCGATAGCACCTTCCCCCATGGGTGTAGAAATAGCAGCAATTGTATCAAATTCTTTAGTAATGGACATATGTTCTTCCTTGCCGTGTGTTTAAGATAACCTCATTGTAACGCAAAGGCAGGGGACTAGCAAGTGTTTAATATGGCTTTCAGAGATGGTACTCCCAGCCTTTTCATGATATAATAAGTTGATTAATAACTAGATGGGAAGATGCGATGCAGAATATGGATGAACTCAAAAAAATAGCTGGTGTGACCGCTGCTCAGTATGTCAAAGACGGTATGACTGTGGGACTTGGAACAGGCTCAACAGCCTATTATTTTGTTGAAGAAATTGGCCGCCGTGTTCAGAAAGAAGGCTTGCAGATTATCGGTGTGACAACTTCAAGTGTGACAACCGCTCAGGCTGAGAGTCTTGGCATTCCGCTCAAGTCTGTTGATGAGGTTGACTCTATTGATGTGACTGTTGACGGTGCCGATGAGGTTGATCCTCAGTTCAACGGTATCAAGGGCGGCGGCGGTGCTCTGCTCATGGAGAAAACTGTTGCAACTCCCACCAAAGATTATATCTGGGTTGTTGATGAGAGCAAGCTGGTGGACACTCTGGGAGCTTTTAAACTGCCAGTTGAGGTTGTCCAGTACGGTGCCGAACGTCTTTTCAGAGAATTTGAAAAGAAGGGTTACAAGCCTGCTTTCAGGGAATATGACGGTGTTCGTTTCGTGACGGATATGAAAAACTTCATTATTGATTTGGATCTGGGTTCTATCCCTGATCCTGTTGAGTTTGGTGCTGAGCTGGATCACCAAGTCGGCATTGTTGAACACGGTCTTTTCTGTGGCCTAGTCAACCGTGTTATTGTTGCTGGTAAAGACGGCGTTCAAGTTTTGGAAAACTAATTGTTATAGGTAATGGGTGCCAACCGTAACCACCCTTAGAAAGAAAGATAATGTCTAAATTTAATCGTATTCATCTTGTTGTTTTGGATTCTGTTGGTATTGGAGCAGCACCAGATGCTAATAACTTCTCCAATGCTGGCGTACCGGACGGTGCTTCTGACACACTAGGACATATTTCCAAAACAGTTGGCCTCAATGTGCCAAATATGGCCAAAATCGGTCTTGGTAATATCCCGCGTCCGCAGGCTCTAAAAACCGTTCCCGCCGAAAGTCAGCCAACTGGCTACGCAACCAAACTAGAAGAAGTATCTCTCGGGAAAGATACCATGACCGGCCACTGGGAAATCATGGGGCTCAATATCACTGAGCCTTTTGATACCTTCTGGGATGGCTTCCCTGAGGAAATTATTACCAAGATCGAGGAGTTTTCCGGCCGCAAGGTCATCCGTGAAGCCAACAAGCCTTATTCAGGAACACAGGTGATTGCGGACTTCGGTCCGCGTCAGATGGAGACTGGTGAGCTGATTGTCTATACCTCAGCTGATCCAGTACTGCAAATAGCAGCCCACGAAGATGTCATTCCGCTGGATGAGCTTTATAAAATCTGTGAATACGCCCGCTCCATTACCTTGGAGCGTCCAGCTCTTCTCGGCCGTATTATCGCCCGTCCTTATGTCGGGGAACCCGGCAACTTTACCCGGACAGCCAACCGCCGCGATTTAGCAGTATCACCCTTTGCACCGACAGTCTTAAATAAACTGGATGAAGCTGGCATTGATACTTACGCTGTTGGTAAAATCAATGATATTTTCAACGGATCTGGAATTAACCATGACATGGGTCACAATAAATCCAACAGCCACGGTATTGATACTTTGCTTAAAACCATGAACCTGTCTGAGTTCACTAAAGGCTTCTCCTTTACTAACTTGGTAGACTTTGACGCTCTTTACGGTCACCGCCGCAATGCCCATGGCTACCGCGATTGTCTGCATGAATTTGATGAGCGTCTGCCGGAAATCATTGCAGCCATGAAAGAAGATGACTTGCTTCTTATCACAGCTGACCACGGAAATGATCCAACCTATGCCGGAACCGACCACACCCGTGAATATGTGCCGCTTTTAGCTTACAGTCCGACCTTTAAGGGTAGCGGCATTATCCCAGTCGGCCATTATGCCGATATTTCAGCAACTATCGCAGATAACTTCGATGTGGACACAGCCATGATTGGGGAAAGCTTCTTGGATAAATTGGTATAAAAGATCTAAATGTATCAAGCACAGAATAGAGTCCTAACTGTTAACGGTACCAAAATGGACTACCTGACTTTCGGTAGAGGGACAAAGCCGCTAATTTTAATTCCTGGATTGAGTACCCAAAGAATCAAGGGGATGGCCTTGCAAATGTCCTATGCTTACCGTATTTTTGCCAAAGACTACAAGGTCTACATATTCGACCGCAAGGATAAGGTTGAGGCTGGTTACAGCATTTCAGATATGGCAGATGAATTAGCTCAAGCCATGAAATGTTTGAATCTTGAAAAAGCAGATATCATTGGCGTTTCGCAAGGCGGAATGATCGCTCAGAGCCTAGCAGCTACTTATCCCAAATTAGTCAACAAGTTGGTTCTCGGGGTCACTCTAGCCAAAGTTAATGATCAGGCAAGGACAACCATAGGACACTGGATAAGACTAGCCCGGGATAAAGAGCGTCAGCAGATGGTGATTGATATGATGGACAAGGTCTATTCTGAGCGCTATGCCAAGCGCAACCGCTGGCTGATTTATCTTATGTCTAGATTCATGAAGCCAAAAGAGCTGGATAGGTTCATTATCTTGGCGGATTCCATTTTGCATTTTGATGCCAGCGACAAGCTCAAAGAAATTACTTGTCCAGTTTTTGTAATCGGAGGTGGTAAGGATAAGGTAGTAGGTACTCGGTCATCAGCTGAATTAGCCATGGCTCTCAACTGTGCTCATCATATTTATCCGAATTTAGGGCACTCAGCCTATATTGAGGCAAAGGATTTTAATCAAAGAATTCTGGCATTTTTACAGTCTTAGTTAAAGGAAAAATTTAAATTTTGTAGAAAGGATTGTTCAGTTGAGATGATGAGTTCATCTGCTTAACTGAGTATGGGCTTAAGGACTTCGGCAAAAAAGATACCTAGCTAATCATCTTTGGATGATTGCAGATACGGCTACTTTTAGGTGCAAACGGGACCTAGGCGTCAAGCTGTCGATCGGTTTCTTGTTTTGCTATTGTCCGTCCGTTTAAGGCCCTTAATATCTGAAATATGACATTATTAGAAAAAATTAATCAAACAACCGAGTTCTTGAAAAACAAGGGCATGATGACACCTGAGTTCGGTCTGATTTTGGGATCTGGTCTCGGTGAGTTAGCAGAAGAGATCGAAAATGCTGTTGTATTAGACTACGCAGATATTCCTAATTGGGGACGCTCAACAGTCGCAGGTCATGCCGGCAAGCTAGTCTATGGCGATTTATCAGGCCGCAAGGTCTTGGCTTTGCAGGGACGTTTTCATTTCTACGAAGGTAATCCACTGGAAGTAGTGACCTTCCCTGTGCGAATTATGAAAGCTCTGGGTTGTCAAGGTGTCTTGGTCACCAATGCGGCCGGCGGCATTGGTTTTGGCCCGGGAACCCTCATGGTTATCTCTGATCATATCAACCTGACAGGACAGAATCCTTTGATTGGTGCTAATATAGATGAGATTGGTCCGCGTTTTCCGGATCTGTCCAATGCCTACAGCAGGGATTATCGAGAGACGGCTCATCAAGTGGCTGATAAACTGGGCATCAAACTGGATGAAGGCATTTATATCGGTGTGTCAGGTCCATCTTACGAGACCCCCGCTGAAATCCGCGCCTTTAAAGCCATGGGAGCCGATGCTGTGGGTATGTCAACTGTTCCTGAAGTCATCGTCGCAGCGCACTCAGGTCTCAAGGTTCTGGGAATTTCAGCTATCACCAATCATGCAGCTGGTTTCCAAGATGAGCTCAACCATGCAGAAGTGGTTGAAGTAACTCAGCGTATCAAGGGCAACTTCAAGGGGCTTGTTAAAGCTATTTTGATGGAGCTGTAAAATCAATCTGAAAGGTAGGTGCTTGTATGAAAAATAGAAATTCTAAAAAAAATGCACATCCTAAGTGCAGTTCTATTTCATCTAGCTAGGCTTATCTTTTTATTTCAATCTTCTACCAGAATCATAGGAATCATGTTTATCTGTCTGGGGGCATCACAAACTGCATTAGCTACTGGAAAATCCGATGACGATAGCGATAAGAATTGATCGTTTTAACTGAGAAAAGATGGCGACTCAATCATTTTCAGTTAACCAATCTATTGACTATAGATAGGAGTGGAAACTTGGTTTCTATATTTTACAAGAAAAGAATTCAATCCTCTGGACTTTCTCAATAAAAATAAAGAAAGGATAGGGCACCGTATTTGCTCTAACCAAATACGGGCTAAGGACTGTGACAAAAGGTCGATTGCCAAGAAATTAGAGTTTTCGAGCGATTTCCTATTTTGTCTGGGTCCTCTTAACGCCCTTTATATCTTAACTATGTCTATTCATATTGAAGCAAAACAAGGTCAAATTGCTGATAAAATCTTACTGCCGGGAGACCCCCTGCGTGCTAAATTTATCGCTGAAAATTTTTTAGAAGGTGCCCAGTGCTTTAACAATGTCCGCGGCATGCTAGGCTATACCGGCACCTACAAAGGAGAGCCTGTCTCTGTCATGGGAACAGGAATGGGCATGCCATCTATTTCTATCTACGCTAATGAATTAATAACATCTTACGGCGTTAAAAAGCTCATTCGTGTCGGAACTGCCGGTTCGCTCAATAAAGATGTCCATGTCCGAGATTTAGTTTTGGCACAGGCAGCTGGGACCACCTCCAGCATGATCAAAAATGAATGGCCCCAGTATGATTTCCCGCAGATAGCAGACTTCAGCCTTTTAGATAAGGCTTACCATATTGCAGAGAATTTGGGGCTGACAACCCATGTCGGCAGTGTCCTGTCAATCGATGCCTTTTACTCTGATTTTGCAGAGAATAACATTAAACTCGGCCGGTTGGGAGTCAAAGCTGTTGAGATGGAAGCAGCAGCGCTCTATTACCTAGCATCTAAACATGGTGTTCAGGCGCTTGGTATTATGACTATTTCGGACAGTTTGGTCGCAGATGAAGATACGACAGCGCAAGAGCGTGAGACAACCTTTACGGATATGATGAAAGTGGGCTTGGAAACCTTAGTGGACTAAGATGATGACAAACCTAGTAAAAGAATCCTTAGAAATCCTGCTCAATCATTATGATTATGCCTCGGCTTATGGTATTATCAAATCACAGCCAATTAATCAGGATGCCAAGAGGCTTATTTATCTTATGAAACGTCGCAGACAGCTGGCTATTGATGAACTCTATCAAAAAGATATTCAGCAGGATTTTAAAAAACGCTATCAGTTCGATTTGGTGACTAATCAGCCTGAGGAGGAGCTTTTATCCAACTATATTATGGATTTACAGGCCAAGGTCAAAACAGAGGATATTATTGACTTTGTCCGCGCAGTCAGCCCTATTATTTATCGTCTCTTTATGCGTTTGATTTCCAGAGAGATTCCTGATGTTTCTGACTATATGATAAATGCTAAGGGAATTCAGTACGACACATGGAAGTTCGAAGAGATGAGTCGGTCTGGTGATCCTGTGCTGATGACTTTTGCCGATATCTGGCACGATCCGCGAGTGACGTCAAAAAGTCTGCAGGTTTTGATTGAACATCTTCCCGTTTCAGCGTCTCTCAAAAAGGATGTAACTTTTTTGAGAGATATGGAAAAATCAGTTAGGAATCCTTTGGCTCACTTAATCAAACCCTTCGATGAAAAAATCCTACACCAAACAACAGGTTTTTCGTCGCGTGCTTTCTTGGAAATGATCATCAAGCTGGCCCGTCACACGGATATTGTTTATCACGAAAATCCATTTTACTTTGACCAAATTAATACGTTAATTCTCTCACTTTTATAATTGAAACGAAAGGTTCCCTTTATAAGCTATGAACTATCTCTATACTTTTTTAATCTCTATGATCCCCTTGATTGAACTGCGCGGTGCTGTTCCTTACGGTGTAGCAACAGGTATCCCTATGTGGCAGGCCATTGTTATCGGTATTATTGGCAATATGCTGCCTGTACCAGTCATCTTTTTCTTCGCCCGCCGCGTCTTGGAGTGGGGTGCTGATAAGCCTATTATCGGCGGCTTCTTTAGCTGGTGCCTTAAAAAGGGGCACAGCGGTGGTCAAAAATTGGCCAAGGGAGCCGGTGCCAAAGGTCTCTATTATGCCCTCTTTCTTTTTGTGGGTATCCCCCTTCCTGGGACAGGTGCTTGGACAGGAACGCTGGCAGCTTCTATTCTTGATCTCAAATTTAAGAGTAGCATCATTGCTACCATGGCCGGAGTTGTCCTAGCTGGTTTTATCATGGGCCTTGGTTCTGTATTTGTCAAAGGACTATTCTTTTAATCATGTATGCTTCTATTTACCTATCTTTGATATAAATAAAAACAGTCAGCATTCCTGAATGTACTGCTGACTGTTTTTATTAGTCTTTTCCGTCAAACTTGACTTCTTCCAAGAGATAGTCAATAAAGCGTTCTCCCATTTTAGAGAGGTTGGCTTTTTCATGCTTGAGGTAAATAATGTCAATCTTATCCTCTACATCTAAAGGGATAGAGACAATATCATCTCCGTTGAGATTACTGTTAAGAATCCCTGTTGCAATAGTATAGCCATCCAAGCCGATTAGCAAGTTAAAGAGAGTAGCACGGTCAGATACAACAATGGATTTTTTATGAGGAACTTGCGACATAATTTCTTCAGAAAAATAGAAGGAATTGTGGACCCCTTGCTCGTAACTGAGATAGGGGAAGTCTTCTAAATCACTTAGGGCGACTGAACTTTTGCCAGCCAAAGGATTGGATTTACTGACAAAAATATGAGGCTGTGCCGTAAATAAGTGGGTGTAGGTTAAGTGGTTATCATCGAACATTTTGGTTAACACATCACGGTTATAGCTGTTGAGAAAGAGCACTCCAATTTCTGAGCGGAAATTCTTGACGTCGTCAATAATTTCATAGGTCCGTGTTTCCCGCAAAAACAGCTCGTATTGACTCATATCAGTTCCCTTGAGAAGGGAGACAAAGGCATTGACCACAAAGGCATAATGTTGGGCTGAGACACTGAATAGCTCACGATTATCAGCGGTACTCTTATAACGCTCCTCTAGCAGATTAGTCTGTTCAACCACCTGACGGGCGTAGGAGAGGAACTCCATACCATCCTTAGTCAGAGTAATGCCTTTAGGATTGCGGATAAAAATAGTAATATTCATTTCCCGCTCCAAATCTCTGACAGCATTGGAAAGGCTGGGCTGGGTGATATAGAGTTGTTTAGCAGCTTCATTCATACTGCCAGTTTCGACGATCTTGATAATATAGTGTAATTGTTGAATTCGCATAAGCTTATTGTAACATAAATTAGCTATAGTTACAGACTATAGTCTTTGAAAGGCCAATCAGACTCAGCTGGATATCTTATGAATTAAGAATTTGAAAAAAGAAACTGTCCTTAAAAAGCAGGCGGAGGGTAGGGAAAGTTCTGATTTTTACTGACTTTTGAGTGGGCTTGTGATATAATTCTAAATGACAAATTGTGAAAGGAAGCTTTTCTCATGAAAGGTATTATTCTTGCGGGTGGGTCAGGAACCCGCCTCTACCCATTGACCCGTGCGGCATCAAAACAATTGATGCCTGTCTATGATAAACCCATGATCTACTATCCTTTGTCAACGCTTATGCTGGCAGGTATCAAGGATATTTTGATTATTTCAACGCCGCAGGATTTACCGCGCTTCAAAGAATTGCTTCAAGATGGCTCAGAATTCGGTATTAAGCTTTCCTATGCCGAACAGCCAAGTCCAGATGGTCTTGCCCAAGCCTTCATCATCGGCGAAGATTTCATTGGTGATGATAATGTAGCTCTTATTTTAGGAGATAATATTTATTACGGCCCTGGCCTCAGCCGCATGCTGCAAAAAGCGGCTGGCAAGGAAAAAGGAGCGACTGTTTTTGGCTATCAGGTTAAAGATCCTGAGCGCTTTGGTGTCGTTGAATTTGACGATAAGATGAACGCTGTTTCTATTGAAGAAAAACCTGAAAGACCTAAATCACACTACGCTGTGACAGGATTGTACTTCTACGATAATGACGTTATTGAGATTGCTAAAAATATAAAGCCTAGTGCGCGTGGGGAACTGGAAATTACCGATGTTAACAAGGCCTATCTAGATCGCGGTGACTTGTCTGTTGAGGTTATGGAGCGCGGTTTTGCTTGGTTGGATACCGGAACCCATGAAAGTCTGCTGGAAGCTGCCCAGTACATCGAAACGGTGCAGCGTATGCAGAATCTGCAAGTGGCTAACCTTGAAGAGATTGCCTATCGTATGGGTTATATCACTAAGGAGCAAGTTCTCGAACTCGCTCAGCCTCTCAAGAAAAATGAATACGGACAGTATTTGCTGCGTTTGATTGGAGAAGCTTAATGACAGAAGAATTTTTTGGAAAAGAATTAGCTGCCCATAAGATTGCTGCTATCCCTGGTATGATTGAATTTGATATTCCCGTTCATGGGGATAACCGCGGTTGGTTCAAAGAAAACTTCCAGAAAGAAAAAATGCTCCCTCTTGGTTTCCCAGAAAGCTTCTTTGCTGAAGGTAAGCTGCAAAATAATGTCTCTTTTTCTCGCAAAAATGTTTTGCGCGGTCTTCACGCAGAACCATGGGACAAGTATATTTCAGTTGCTGATGAGGGTAAGGTGCTTGGCTCTTGGGTTGATCTGCGTGAGGGTGATAGCTTTGGGCATGTCTACCAAACCGTTATTGATGCATCTAAAGGGATCTTTGTCCCCCGCGGTGTTGCCAATGGTTTTCAAGTTTTGTCAGATAAGGTAGCCTACAGCTACCTCGTCAATGATTACTGGGCTTTGGAACTCAAACCCAAATATGCCTTTGTCAACTATGCTGACCCAAGTCTCGGTATCCAGTGGGAAAATCTTGAGAAGGCTGAAGTCTCAGAGGCTGATAAGCATCATCCACTACTCAAAGATGTGAAGCCATTGAAAGCAGAGGAATTGTAAGAATTAATTTGCTGTTTAGGTAATCAGCGTGCAGAGTTGCTGATGAGCTTTGACGCAGTGATTACAAATATCTAATATATTGCTAGATATTTCGACAGCTAATCCTTGGTTCTAAACAATGAAACTATTATAATAGTTGAGCTGTGTCCGTTACGGCAATAAAAAAGAAAAACAAGCTAGAAAGGAGTGTTCGGTTTATCTTGCAAAACTGAACACGGGGCTAATTTCCCAGAAGAAAAGAGATGCTATCCCTTCCTAGACGTAAAACGTCTTTGTCAAGATTTCTATTTTTCTAGGGAAATTTTCAGCAAGCTGAATCGCCCTTTATATCTTAATTTATGTCTGAATACAAAAACATTATCGTGACCGGTGGTGCTGGTTTTATCGGTTCAAACTTTGTCCACTATGTTTATAACAACCATCCGGATGTCCATGTGACTGTTCTTGACAAACTCACTTACGCTGGCAACCGTGCTAATTTGGAGGAAATCCTCGGCGACCGTGTAGAGTTGGTTGTGGGTGATATTGCTGATGCTGAATTGGTAGACAAATTGGCCGCTAAAGCAGATGCCATCGTCCACTATGCGGCTGAAAGCCACAATGACAACTCGCTCAAAGATCCGTCACCATTTATTTATACCAATTTTGTTGGAACCTATACGCTTTTGGAAGCTGCACGTAAATACGATATTCGTTTCCACCATGTATCAACCGATGAGGTTTATGGCGACCTCCCTTTGCGTGAAGATTTGCCAGGTCACGGTGAAGGCGAAGGTGAGAAATTCACAGCTGAAACCAAGTACAACCCATCATCGCCTTATTCATCAACCAAGGCAGCGTCTGATCTGATCGTCAAGGCTTGGGTGCGTTCATTTGGTGTCAAAGCAACTATTTCCAACTGTTCAAACAACTACGGACCTTACCAACACATCGAAAAATTCATTCCGCGTCAAATTACCAACATCTTGTCTGGTATCAAGCCAAAATTGTATGGTGAAGGTAAGAACGTGCGTGACTGGATTCATACCAATGACCATTCAACTGGTGTTTGGGCCATTCTCACTAAAGGCCGTATCGGTGAAACCTATCTTATCGGTGCTGATGGTGAGAAGAACAACAAGGAAGTGCTTGAACTTATCCTTGAGAAAATGAATCAGCCTAAAGATGCTTACGATCACGTAACAGACCGTGCAGGGCACGATTTACGCTATGCCATCGATTCAACCAAACTGCGTAAGGAGCTCGGTTGGGAGCCGCAATTCACTAATTTTGAAGAAGGTTTAGAAGATACCATTAAATGGTACACTGAGCATAAAGACTGGTGGCAGGCTGAGAAGGAAGCAGTTGAAGCCAATTATGCCAAGACTCAAGATATCCTAAAATAAGAAAAACGAGCCAGTAAGCTCGTTTTTTAATAAGAGTCAGTAGTCGACCTAACCTTATGAGGCTTTTGAGCTTAATTTTACTAGTATTTTATGATAGAATAGAATAAAAATAAGAAGCAAGGGAACATTTTATGGAACAAG
The DNA here is from genome assembly GCF_058314515.1 of Streptococcus sp. ELY_137. NCBI lineage: Bacteria > Bacillati > Bacillota > Bacilli > Lactobacillales > Streptococcaceae > Streptococcus > Streptococcus sp. ELY_137. The sequence goes on along the minus strand of NZ_JBZFUL010000006.1, from coordinate 55,747 downwards.
GACTTCAAGATTATCAGCAGCTCTTGCACAAGCTCGCTGTTACCAGACACTATCTCCACCTTTTTGAAACAGAGCTGTCAATGATTAGACAGGAACCTTCTCTCTTGGAATTTTCTGTGGAGACTGTTTTGATTAAACCAGAGATTGAAAAAATTTTAGAAGCCTGCAGTCCGCTCAAACGTCAAGAGGAGAAGGTGCAAGCCCTGTCTTGGTATGATGAGCCTTCTTTCAGACTAATGAATACCTCTCTGGATGTAGTTGGTGAGTGGCTCAAGCAGCTCGCTTTCTTGGAAGAAGTGGCTGTTGCCCAGCCGTTTTTCTACAACCTTCTGGATCAGGACCGTGCCAAATCATTTGGAATCTTGGTTGATCTCTACGGTAGCCTGCAGGTTGCAACAGCAGCCCTTAAAGAGGAGTACGAGCGCCCTTATGAAGTTCTTGATAATCAGTAAGTCAAGAACCAAACAACTGACAAATTTAGAGCCAGAAAAAGGCTTCAAAGAGGGAACTAGAAAGCTGGGTACCGTCATCAGCAAGTATTCTGCTATCTTTTATGCGAGGTTGAAACAAGGGAAACCTCGCTATATCAACTAGTTGTAATAGCTTGATCACGGTTGAGGAAAAGTTCAGTTGGCTTTAGCCAGCTTAGAATTTCTCCTGCATAGTTCATTACGGATTCTAGTACTAATGAACCACTGTTGACTGGAGGGTTAGTGCTTTGAATTTTAGACTCTCAGGTGTAGGGCTGTAAAGTTGGGGGACAGTTAACTTTGCTAACCTCAAATCTTAGTTGTAACATGAAGATTGTTTATTTTATTTCCAACTAAAAAGATCTCTCAGATCTCTTAGTTGTTCGGGGGGTGGGACTGAAAAATCGATTTCTGTGAAATCACGATTTTTGTCCCTCCTTTTTTAAAAAGCAAGAAATCCTGTTTCGGAAAGCACTAGCATAAAAAGTTCTGTTTTCCTTCTGATAACCACTAAATAGAAAGGGAATACGATAATGGATAAATCTGAGCAAAAGGCGCCAATTCTCAAGGAAGATCTGCGTGTAATCAACCAGACTGAGATAGCCCCTAGGATTTTTAAAATGGTTCTGGCAGGCCAGATGGTAAACGATATGGAGATCGGACAGTTTCTCCATCTGCGCGTGCCAGATCCCAGCAAGCTTTTACGGCGGCCAATTTCTATCTGCGATATTGACCGAGAAACTCAGCAAGCCAGCATAATTTATCGGGTTCAGGGTATGGGGACAGAACTTTTATCCCAGTTAAAATCTGGTGATTTTATAGATACCATGGGGCCACAAGGTAAGGGCTTTGATATTTCTAACGTCTCTGCCGGTCAAAAGGTTCTAATTATCGGAGGAGGTATTGGGGTCCCCCCGCTTTATGCGACAGCTAAAGCTTTGGCCGAAAAAGGGGCTGACGTAACGGCGGTTCTAGGATTTGCTAATAAAGCAGCTGTTATCCTTGAAGAAGAATTCAACCGTTATGCCCATGTAACGGTCACAACTGATGATGGCTCTTATGGCATTAGGGGGTATGTCTCAACGGTTGTTGATGAACTGACAGATGATTATGCGGCTATCTATGCTTGCGGTGCACCTGGCATGCTGAAATACGTTGACAGTAAATTTGAGCATCACCCTCATGCTTACATGTCTTTGGAAGAAAGAATGGCTTGTGGTATGGGGGCCTGCTATGCCTGTGTGGTTCACCTAAAAGACAGGGCCGAAGCTGCCAATAAACGCGTCTGTGAAGACGGACCCGTCTTTGCAACAGGTACAATAAAGATCTAAGAGGAGGTATGAGAAATGTCCGATAACCGCTTAGCCATTTCTTTACCCGGTTTGGAATTGAAAAACCCTATTATCCCAGCCTCTGGCTGCTTTGGCTTTGGTCAGGAATACGCCAAGTATTACGATCTTGACAAGTTGGGCTCCATTATGATTAAGGCAACGACCAAAGAAGCCCGTTTTGGCAATCCAACTCCGCGTGTTGCTGAAACACCGTCTGGCATGCTCAATGCCATTGGACTTCAAAATCCCGGTGTTGATGCTGTTTTAGCAGAGAAACTTCCCTGGCTGCAGGAGCATTATCCTGACTTACCCATTATCGCTAATGTTGCTGGTTTTTCTAATGAGGAATATGCCTATGTTGCAGGAAGGATTTCACAGGCGCCAAATGTTAAAGCCATTGAGCTTAATATTTCCTGCCCCAATGTTGACCACGGCAATGCAGGTCTCCTGATTGGTCAGGTCCCTGAATTGGCTTATGCGGCAACTAAAGCGGCTGTTGAAACCGCAAGAGTCCCAGTCTATGTTAAATTAACACCTAGCGTCGCTGATATTACGCAAGTAGCCAAAGCGGTTGAAGATGCTGGTGCCACTGGTTTTACCATGATTAACACCCTAGTGGGCATGCGCTTTGACTTACAAAGCCGAAAACCGATCATTGCCAACGGAACAGGCGGCATGAGCGGTCCAGCAGTCTTCCCCGTCGCCTTAAAATTGATTCGTCAGGTTGCCCAGAGTTCCAGTCTTCCTATTATTGGCATGGGCGGGGTTGACAGTGCCAAAGCGGCACTTGAAATGATGATAGCTGGAGCCTCAGCAATCGGTGTTGGTACAGCTAATTTCACCGACCCCTTTGCCTGTCCTAATATTATCGCTGACCTACCCAAGGTTATGGATAAGTATGGTATTAAGAGTTTGGAAGAGCTAAGAAAAGAAGTTCGGAAAAGCTTATAATGTTAATATTATTAATTTAAACCAAAACTGGTTTCATTGAACCATCTGGGTGGAGAATTTTTGTAGTTTTATCACTCAGGTGGTTATTTTATGGATAAAAGCCAATTTTCTCAAAAAGAAAAAAGTCAAAACCACCGGTTTGTACTGCCTCTTCAAAATTAGATTAGAAATCTAGTGAGTGGGGTGCAGTCCATTTCCATGGGTGGTTTTGACTTTCTTTAAGTGCCGATTCAAAGCTAAATAGCAATTGGGAAAATGTTCACATTTCATTGCCAAATTTTTTAATTGATAGTGTTGCTAACCATTTTTCTATAGCTTCTATCAGTATAAGTTGTTGTTGCAGAACAGCAATTCCCGTTTCTGGTATCTCTTGTAAGCCGCTCTTTTCTTCAAAATTTTCAATGAGATAGGATTTTAGAGCCGTTACATTTTTAGAAATGGCTTCAATACAGTACTTTTGATCTGCTAGGGATAAACTATCTAAATTAACTATAACAGCGTTTAAATCTAAGAAAATTCGTATGGGATTGGACGCAATGCCATACATAAGGCTTTCAAATTCTTTTTCTCCCGCTTCTGTTAAAGAATAAACTGTTTTTGGGGGCATCTTTCCTTCTCGTGACGTTGTTGCTTTTATTAATCCCTTTTTCTCCAATTGCAGTGTTTTTTTATAAATAGAAGGTGTACTAATTTTTACCCATTTAGATATATTACGGTATTCTACTAATTTTTGAATATCATAGGCCCCCCTAGATTCTTGCTTTAGTATCCCTAGTACAATCAAATCAATTGTTGACATAAAAGAACCTCACTAACTTCAAATAGTAATACACTTCATAATATTTGAATTTACAAATAATGTCAAGGAATATAAAATTATAAAAGTTTTATTTTTTGTTGACACATAGTATAAAATATAGTATTATTTATTCAAATATACTATAAAATATACTAATATAAAATAATTTTAGGGGGTTGAGATGGAACAATCAAACAAAAAGTTGGCACTATTAAGTTCTACGCCAATACCAAAAGCACTTATGGCATTGGGAATACCTATTATGATCGGGATGCTTATCAATGCTTTCTATAATTTGGTAGATGCTTATTTTGTCAGTGGTTTAGGAGATACTTCAATGGGGGCTATCTCGGTTGTTTTTCCACTTGGCCAAGTCATTGTTGGCTTGGGACTAATGTTTGGTAATGGGGCGGCTTCATATTTATCAAGATTACTAGGAAAAAATGATAGAAAAACTGCAAATGAGGTAGCCAGTACAGCTTTATATAGCAGCCTTTTTTTAGGAGCTATTATTATTATTTTAATTACTTTATTTTTACGCCCCATATTAGGAATACTTGGTGCGACAACTTCAATTATGCCTTATGCTATATCATACGCTAGAATTTTTGTTGTTTCTTGTATTTTTAATGTTTTTAATGTGACCATGAATAATATTGTAGCCAGTGAAGGAGCTGCTAAAACAGCTATGAGTGCTTTATTACTAGGTGCTGCACTTAATATTATTTTAGATCCGATTTTCATTTATATACTTGGTATGAAGGTGGCTGGCGCAGCTATTGCAACAGCCGTTGCCCAATGTGCTTCTACTTTACTTTATCTGAACTATATTTTAAAAAAGAAAAGTAGCTTTAAATTTAGATTAACTGAATTTAGACTATCCAAACAGTTATACTCAGAGATTTTAAAAATTGGGATCCCAACATTAGTTTTTCAAATTTTGACTAGCTTCTCCATTGCTTTAATCAACCGCGCAGCAAGAGAATACGGCGACGCTATTATTGCAGCTATGGGAGCTGTTACAAGGGTGACTACCGTGGGCACTATTGTGGTTTTCGGATTTTTAAAAGGTTTTCAGCCCATTGCAGGTTTTAGTTATGGGGCTAAGAATTTTAAGCGTTTGCGGGAAGCTATTAGAATATCAATCTACTGGTCTACAATTTTTTGTCTAGCTGTAGGTTTACTTATGGCTTTGTTTTCTAGACAGATTATTGTACAGTTCGCTAATGGAAATACTGATATGATCTTAGCAGGAGAGAAGTCTTTTATAGCTAATGGTCTTTCTTTCTTCCTTTTTGGATTTTATACAGTTTACTCTTCACTCTTCCTCGCTTTGGGAAAAGGAACTGCGGGCTTTATTCTAGGAGCATGTCGACAAGGAATTTGTTTTATGCCTGTGATTTTTATTCTACCTCCATTGTGGGGAATAAATGGTGTCTTATATGCACAACCAATTGCTGATGTCTTGACTGCCTTGGTCACGATTATCATGGCAAGACAACTGCATAAAGCTCTTTCTTTATCTGAAGCAGATATCCAATGATAAGTATAATGGAAAGGTAATGCTAAAGTAAATTTGAATCAATCCTGTTATTGTTTATTCTGTTTGTCTCAAATGATTTATCTTTGACTAACCTTTTGAAAATATTTAAACGTTACAATAGAGTTAAGCCTATACCTATTAAAGTTCACAAATGGAATTACCCCTTACAGCATTTGATTGACAGTTGAGCACCTGTAAGTTACAATAGAACCAATAATAAACCTTTAAGTTCAGTCCAGAGAGGCTAGCAAGGGAACCATGATATAGGGGTGGGGATTGCCCTGATTTTTGTCATACCTTGCCTCTTTGGCAAGGTTTTTTCTATGACTCGGCCCTTAGTGAGATAAATTGAACTTAGGTCTTGCCTTGATTCAATTTGAACGAAAGTGAAAATGAGTTAAGACAAGGTGGTTGTCGCTTATCAAAAACAGAAATTTGCTGCCAGACAAGTCTCCTATTTATCTGCCAATAGAAAGGATATTTAAAACAGTTATGAGAGAATCACGCCCTATCGTCGCTCTAGATTTTCCTTCCTTTGAAGCGGTCAAAGAATTTTTAGACCGTTTCCCTCGGGAAGAAGAGCTCTATGTCAAGATTGGTATGGAACTTTACTACGGGGCAGGCCCTGAGATTGTTTCTTATGTTAAATCACTGGGACATTCCGTCTTTTTGGATTTGAAATTGCATGATATTCCCAATACGGTCAAGTCTGCTATGAGCGTTTTAGCTAAGCTTGGTGTGGATATGACTAATGTCCATGCAGCTGGTGGTGTTGAAATGATGCAGGCAGCAAGAGAAGGTTTAGGCAAGGGGCCTAAATTGATTGCCGTTACCCAGTTAACGTCAACCTCTGAGGAACAAATGAGAGACTTCCAAAATATTCAGACCAGCCTGGAAGAGTCGGTTCTGCATTATGCCCAGAAGACGCAAGAGGCTGGACTAGACGGCGTGGTCTGCTCAGCTCATGAAGTGGCTAAAATTAAGGCAGTAACCTCTGAAGACTTTATCTGTTTGACCCCGGGCATCAGGCCCGCTGGTTCAGGTGTCGGTGACCAAAAACGGGTGATGACCCCAGCTGATGCCCACAGAATTGGTTCTGACTACATCGTGGTTGGACGCCCTGTTACTCAAGCTGAGGAGCCTATCGCAGCCTATCAAGCTATTAAAGCTGAGTGGAATGCTCAAGCCTAAAACTTACAAGCTAACCTAATCCCCAATTTAGAACGGAGAAACTTTATGACATTAGCATCACAAATTGCATCAGATTTACTAGATATCAAGGCGGTTTACCTCAAGCCTGAAGAGCCCTTTACCTGGGCTTCAGGTATTAAATCACCAATCTATACAGACAACCGTATCACTCTCTCCTATCCTGAAACCCGCACCTTAATTGAAAATGGCTTTGTTGAAAAAATCAAGGAAGCTTTTCCAGAAGTTGAAGTCATTGCCGGAACGGCAACAGCAGGGATTCCTCACGGAGCTATCATTGCGGATAAGATGAATCTGCCATTTGCCTATATCCGCAGCAAGCCCAAAGACCATGGTGCGGGCAACCAAATAGAAGGCCGAGTTGTCAAGGGCGAAAAGATGGTCATTATTGAGGATTTGATTTCAACTGGTGGCTCTGTATTAGAAGCTGTCGCAGCTGCTGAGCGCGAAGGAGCCGATGTTCTTGGTGTGGCAGCCATTTTCACCTATGAATTGCCCAAGGCTGATAAAAACTTTGCTGATGCAGGAGTTAAATTGGTAACCCTGTCCAACTATTCTGAACTTATCAAGGTAGCCAAGGTTCAAGGCTATATCAATGCCGATGGTCTGCAACTGCTGAAAAAATTCAAAGAGAATCAAGAAACCTGGCAGGATTGATTCTGTCGCTGTAAGAAAGAGAAAATTAATAGGAGGTTCCAATGGATTTTGGCAATGTCACCAAGCGGGAACTGCTGGATTGGCTGGTTGATCTGACTGGAGCTGAGGAGGCTTATCCCTTTACGCGTGAGAAAAGTAAGGATACGCCAGTCATTCGGCATCGTCGCAATCAAAAAATGCTTGCGCTGGTGACACAGAAGGAAGGGAAACTCCTGCTCAATCTCAAACTCCAACCCGAGCAGGTAGAGATGATGATGGACACAAAGGGCGTTATCCCAGCCTACCACATGAATAAAAAGCACTGGCTCAGCGTTTTAGTCAATGAAACTGAACTGAGCGAGCCTGAACTTGAAGCTATGGTGCTGGAAAGCAGCCGTTTAACACGTTAGGAGGTTAATGATGAGAATTACAGTTCCTTTTGAAAATAAAATTATCCCAGATCGTTATAGCAAGCACACTAATGAACTTGAACTGGGAAATGCTGTCGTATCCTTCCCTTTCTCGATAGAAAATGTACCCGCAGGGACTAAGACCTTTGCTTGGTCTTTTGTCGATTATGATTCCATTCCAGTCTGCGGTTTTGCCTATATTCATTGGACAGTTGCTAATGTTCCTGCTGCTAAGACTGTGATTGAGGCAGATTTTTCCCGAACAGACAGCCAGCACCTTCATGGCAAAAACAGCCTTGTCAGTAAATTTTTATCAACAGATTTTTCGGCTATCGAAGATAACTACATCGGGCCTTACCCGCCAGATAAAGATCACCTCTATACTCTAAAAGTTTATGCTCTGGATACTGAACTTGCACTTGAGCGTGGGTTCTACCTTAACGAGCTTATGCATGCCGTTGAGGGTCATATCTTGGCTGAAGCAGAGCTTGATCTGGTCGGTAAAGTCTGATCTTGAGTTAAGAAAGGATGCTGCCCTATGGAACATTCAAGCTGGCATGAACTGATTAAAGCTCAGTTACCCGAACATTATTTTGGAAAAATCAACGCCTTCATGGATCAGGTTTACGCTCAAGGCGTCATCTATCCGCCGCGGGAAAAAGTTTTCAATGCTATTCAAACAACGCCACTGGAAAAGGTTAAAGTGGTTATTATTGGTCAGGATCCCTACCACGGTCCCAAGCAGGCACAGGGGCTGTCGTTTTCGGTTCCTGAGGATATCCCAGCCCCACCGTCCCTGCAGAATATTCTCAAAGAGTTAGCACAGGATGTTGGTTTGCGTGACCATCACGATTTGATGCCTTGGGCTAAGCAGGGTGTACTCTTGCTCAATGCCTGCTTGACAGTACCAGCGGGTCAAGCTAATGGTCACCAAGGCCAGATTTGGGAACCCTTTACAGATGCGATTATCAAGGTTGTCAACGAACAGAACAATCCAGTTGTCTTTATCCTCTGGGGTGGTTTTGCCCGCAAGAAGAAGGCTTTGATTAGCAATCCCATTCATCATATTATCGAGTCTCCTCATCCTAGCCCGCTGTCGGCTAATCGTGGTTTCTTTGGCTCGCAGCCGTTTTCTAGAGCTAATGCATATTTACAACAAGTAGGTCTGGAACCGATTAATTGGTTGAGGTAGTAATGAATATGGTTGAATTACTAAAAAATTTGAAAGACCTTTTACCAATAAAATATTATAAATACTTTATTTTATTAATTTTGCTGTCACTTCTTACTTTTAAGATGGAATATTTTTTTGTTTTAATATCAAGATATCCTCTTTCTCCCCTTGTGCTCCTGTTATTTATTATTGTTTATTTATTAATTAGAATCAGTGATATAAGATCTAATACAGTTCTTGAAGAAAAAATTCCAGAAGAACAATTATCTCTACCGACAAATATTGAAAAAGAAATTTTGTTTATATGCAAAGAAAATCGAAAAGATGATGTACTCCTTTTAGAAATGAATAATTTCAGTGATAAGGATATTTTTGATATTGAAGGGGTAGTTAAAATTTTTAGGGACAAATCCACCGGTTTCAGAGACAAAGTAGCTGAGAAAACTTTTAATCAAAAACAATTAGAACCTAAAACGAGTGTACAAGTCAGTGTACTTAGCCAAAGAGAGTTTAAAGAAGTATATGCTTGGACGTCTTTTGAAGTTGAATTAATCAAATTAAGAACTTCAGACTCTATTCAAAATTACAATATCCATTACTGTTCAGAAAAAATAGTGAGATCGTATGATTTTATACTTAATTTGGAAAAATATATTGATAAAAATATATTCTTTTTCAGAATTCCTTATAATCTTGCATGGCTTAAAGAAAATTTGTCTTTAATGAAAGATAAAATTTCCTTTCTTACTTCACAGCACATTTTTTATTATAGTCTACCGAAACTTGATAAAAATTTAACAATCGTTTCAAAACGAAAATTATCTAAAAAGGAAAAACGAGACTTAAGAAAAGACTTTATAAGAAAATGGTTTTATAGGGTAGTATTCGTTCTGTTGGGCAGTGTGAGTATGATTGTCCTGCTCTATTCTATGCTTCAATTTATGCAGCTTATTTTAGTTATTTTATATGATATAGGAAAATATTTGTTAAAGAGATACTTATGAGGAGTTACTATGTTACTAATAAAAAATGGCCGAGTGATGGATCCCAAAACGCAATTCGATAAGATTAGTGATATCTTGGTGGATGGCGATAAAATTGTCAAAATAGCTGAAGCTATTGATGTAGCAGATGCACAGGTTATTGATGCGACTGGTCTAGTGGTGGCCCCAGGGCTAGTTGATATTCACGTCCATTTCCGTGAACCCGGTCAAACTCACAAAGAAGATATTCATACAGGAGCTCTAGCTGCAGCAGCAGGAGGGGTAACGACGGTGGTTATGATGGCCAATACCAATCCAACCATTTCGGATCTTCCTACCCTCAAAGAAGTTTTGGCCAGTGCGGCTAAGGAAAATATCCATATCTATACCAACGCTACGATTACCAAAAATTTTGACGGGCAGAATCTGACGGACTTTAAAGCTCTTTTAGAGGCAGGAGCTGTTTCCTTCTCGGATGATGGGATTCCTCTGAAAAGTAGCAAGGTGGTCAAAGAAGCCCTAGAATTGGCTAAGGAGAATAGTACTTTCATTGCTCTGCATGAAGAGGATCCGGAACTCAATGGTATTCTTGGTTTCAACGAAACTGTTGCCCGTGAGAAGTTTGGTTTCTGCGGAGCGACAGGTGTAGCTGAATACAGCATGATTGCGCGTGATGTTATGATTGCTCATGCTACCCAATCTCATCTGCATATTCAGCATCTATCCAAGAAGGAATCAGTTAAAGTGGTCGAATTTGCCCAGCAGTTAGGAGCGCCAGTAACAGCAGAAGCAGCCCCTCAGCATTTCTCTAAGACCGAGGATTTACTTTTGCTTAAAGGGGCTCTAGCTAAAATGAATCCCCCTTTACGGACAGAAAAAGATCGTCGAGCTGTTATTGAAGGTCTTAAGAGTGGCGTGATTTCGGTCATTGCAACTGACCACGCTCCTCATCATAAGGATGAAAAAGACGTGGCGGATATAACCAAGGCACCGTCGGGAATGACTGGGCTAGAAACCTCACTTTCATTAGGCTTAACTAATCTTGTAGAGACAGGAGAGCTGACTTTATCTCAGCTCTTAGCCAAGATGACCTGCAATCCTGCTAGCCTATATTCTTTCGATGCGGGTTATTTAACTGAAGAGGGTCCAGCAGATATTGTGATTTTTGCAGATAAGGAAAAACGACAAATATCTGATCAGTTTGCATCGAAAGCGGGCAATTCCCCCTTTATTGGTGAAACGCTAAAAGGGGTCGTTAAATATACAATCAGTGACGGCGCTATTGTTTATCAAGCTGATTGAAAAAGCGCTAGTATGTTTATGCTGCAGCCTAGGGTATACTCTTTGAAAAACACATGATGGGCTATTGTACGGATACTGCCAGCTTTGCTGGTCTTATGCCACCACTAGCCCTCTTCTCGTCTGATTTTGAGCATTAGATGAAAATCTGATGTTTGAGATGCTGTTCACAGCGAAGCGTTTTTAGCAAATAAAAAATGGAAAAACAAATCAGTCCTAGCAGAATATTTTATTTTATGAGAGTGAATCAAGATTATGAGAACACCTTAATGGGCTTAAAGTCAGTCTTTTTAGATCTTTATCAGGCAGCTATAATAATATTTTCTAAACAATCTTATTTAAAAATAGTGCGATTTATTGTATAATAAAGGATAATCATATTATTTTGGAGACCTTCATGCGCAAGCAAACAATGTTAATCCCGACCCTATCTGCCCTCTTGTTTTCAACGGCAATTTTATCTAATAAAGTAGCTGCTGATGAGGCAAATCCTGTTTCTGCGGACAATTCGGCAGGAGCGTCGTCGGTAGCAGAAGCAGAGCGAGCTGGTCTTGCGGAAGAATCTTCAGTCAACACTAACTTATCCAGCTCAGAACAAAGGGCAGCGGTAGATGAACAAGGACAACAGAATATTATCTCAGAGGTCTCATCGGAAACAGGAGGAGAGCTAAATTCAGCGGATGATAATCAGCTGACAATGGCTAGATCTGCAACAGCAGCTTCAAAAACGACTAGTGAGGGCACTACCATCATCCATACTAATGATGTTCACGGCCGCATAGTAGAAGAAGAGGGTGTTATTGGTGATGCCAAGCTAGCTGCTATCGTAAAAGCCAGTCGTGCACAGGGAAAAACACTTCTGTTTGATGCAGGGGACTCTTTCCAAGGCCTGCCAATATCTAATAGTAGTAAGGGTGAGGATATGGCTGACATCATGAATACCATCGGTTATGATGCTATGACTTTAGGAAATCACGAGTTTGATTTTGGTCTCTACCAGCTCAAGCGCCTGCGAGAAAAATTGAATTTTCCTATGATTAGCTCCAATGTCTACGTCAATGGTACTCGCTTATTTGAAGCGTCGACCATTATCGATAAAAATAAGGAGGTCGAAGGGGATGAGTTTGTTGTTATTGGAGTGACAACACCTGAGACCGCTACTAAAACACACCCTAAAAATGTCGAAGGGGTGACCTTTGCTGATCCTATTACAGAGGTTACTAATGTCATTGAGCAGACAGAGAGTCAAGCTAGGGCTGAAGGTAAGTACTATCACAACTATGTTATTTTAGCTCATTTAGGCGTTGATAATACGACTAAACCAGAGTGGCAGGGAACGAGTCTTGCTAAAGCTCTTGCTAAAAATGCTAACCTCAGGGGGAAGAATGTCATTCTTATTGATGGACATTCCCATACGGTTCTACAGATTACAGATGGCAATGTCATTTATAATCAAACAGGCAGTTATCTGCACAATGTTGGTAAGATTACTCTGAATGCTGATAAAGTATTGTCAGCCGGCGTCATTACAGCAGAGCAGGCTCAAACCATCCAAGCAGATAAGGAAGTGTCTGATTTAGTAGCCAAAATTCAAGCCAAGTATCTGGCGGACAGTGCAACTGTTATTCGCCCCAACAATCCTGTTGAGCTCAACGGCGACCGTATGAATGTTCGTGTCCGTGAGACGAACTTGGGGAATTTGGTCGCAGACTCGATTTTAGCCTACGGTCAAACAGGCTTTAGCCATAAGACCAATTTAGCAGTTACCAATGGTGGCGGTCTGCGTGAGACTCTTAAAAAGGGTGAACCTATTACTAAGGGGGATGTTATATCTGTTCTGCCTTTTGGTAATACGGTATCGCAGATTCAAGTGACTGGCAAAACCATCTACGAGATGTTTAAAACATCTCTAAAATCCCCTACTCAGACAGATAAGAGGGGGCTGCCTATCCTTGATGATTATGGTAACCCCTTGCTGGAGCCAAGCGGCGGCTTTTTGCAAGTAGCTGGCGCCCGTGTCTACTATGATACGAATTTATCAGATAAGGTTGATCAGCGAATCCTAGGTATTGAAATTTTAGATCCGGATACTGATAAGTATCAGGTTCTCGATATGAATGCCGTTTATTATTTAGCAACTAATGATTTCCTTGCTTCTGGTGGTGATAGCTATACTATGTTAGGAGGGATGCGCGAAGAAGGGCCGTCTATGGATCAGGTCTTTACTGATTATCTCAAGTCCAATGTCGATTTGAGTCAGTATGCTGTCGTAAATCCTAACAGCCGTCTTATCTCAGTTGATGCTACCTACTACTTTTATGGGACAGAAGGCTTGCAGTATCAGCTGGGCGATTGGCTGAGTGATAGTAAATCTATCAAAAAAACACCTCCTAAACTTGATCTTAATTTAGAGGACTCGCAAAAAGATAAACCTGCTCCTAAAGCAGATTCTGCGACTATTGAAAACAAGGAAGCAGAAAAAGAAGTTGAAGCTCTGCCTGCGCTGGATGAAGTCAAGGAAACTTCTGAATCTGGTAATACCCATTCAGAAACTAATCAGGACAGTGTGTCTGAGGTTGATAAGGCATCGACGACCGAGAAACCAACAATCAATTCAGAATTAGGCGCTAGTGATGCTAATAGTGGTTTTGGCTCTGGAACAGGTCGATCCTCTCAAGGCAATTCAAGTATTGAGGCAAGTTCGCGTCCTATTGGTACTCATACCTCTAATTCGGCAGGTAAACACTCTAATGAAGTACTTGTCAGCGTCCTTGGTGTTACGATCATTGCTGCTGGAGCTGCTTTTGATCATTTCCGCGCCCGTAAATCAAGGTAATAGGAAGGATATGGAAAAGCACCGCCTTTTGTGCAGTTTAAAATTAGGAGATGAGCTAGATAGCGGAATTTTTCTTAAGTTTAACATTAAGGAATATGAGACCTTAAAAGCCTCAGTGACTTTGAACTGAAAGATAAGCAGCCTTTAGTCAGTTGCTTTTTTACCTAACTAAACAAGAATGAGGTTTGAGTGATAATAAAAAATGAGTTCCATTTTAAACGGAACTCATTTTTTAGGCTGCTGATGGGTCAAATTCAGACCAAAGGGGACCAGATTTTCTTCCTTACGCTTAATACGTCCTATATTTTCCCTGTGGCGAATGATAATAATCAAGGCCAATCCGGTAACAATAATGGTAAAAAGCCAGTCATACTTTAGCAGGATAAAATGAACAGCTGGGAAGGTGTAGAGTGTTAACAAACCCAAACTTGCTGTAGCTACACTAGCAAAGGAAATCATACTGCTTAAAAACAAAATCAGAGCAAAGATAGCCAGTAAAAATAGACAGTAAAGTGGTGTGAAGCCAAGTAAGACACCAGCACTCGTTGCAACGGCCTTACCACCTTTGAAGCCATCAAAGATCGAACAAGTGTGCCCAAGCACCGCAAAAAAACCAATGAGCAGCGGTGATAGCACGTCTGCTCCGAACCAAATCGGCAGAAGAACAGCCAGTGTTCCTTTAAGCATATCAATTATAAAGGTTACTGCCCCTGCCTTCTTGCCCAAAACTCTAAAAGCATTGGTTGTACCGGTATTTTTACTGCCTAATTCGCGGAGATTTTTGTGGTAGAAAATTTTACCTATCCATAATCCAGAAGGGATAGAACCTAACAGGTAAGCAATGATAATAAAAATAATACTTTCCATAATGCTCATTATAACATAAAAGAAAGGTTAAGAGTAGGCACTCCCGGCGCTTTATCGGCTCTTAGTATTAAAAGAAATTTTTTATTTTAAATTTAGAGAGTGCTACTAAGTGCAGTGGCTGGTAATGGTCTTAGAGCACTTTCTGTCTCTTTTAAGTGAGATTGCAGTAACAGACAATTAAACTGCAGTGATAACGGCGGACTTCTAATGGTTTCTAGCAGTTTGACTGTTGTCTTCTTATTGACACTTTCCCCCAAAAAACATTGCGATATGTAGGATGGGAGTCTGCCCTAAGCCGATTTAGAGAGGCAAGAACAAACTTTTTTTGCAAATTTCCCTAAAAACCTGTAATATAAAATAGATGAATAATTGGGAGGTCAAGTTTGACTAAAAAAGAGATTTCAATCAATAATTACAATGATGATGCTATTCAGGTCTTGGAAGGACTGGATGCAGTCCGCAAACGCCCTGGGATGTATATTGGCTCAACTGACGGAACTGGGCTGCATCATTTAATTTGGGAGATAGTCGATAATGCTGTTGATGAGGCCTTATCTGGCTTTGGTGACCGTATTGAGGTAACCTTGCATCAGGATGGATCTGTTAGTGTAGCAGACAGTGGTCGCGGTATGCCAATTGGTATGCATGCTACAGGCAAACCAACGGTCGAAGTGATTTTTACAGTGCTTCATGCCGGTGGTAAATTTGGCCAAGGTGGCTATAAAACATCAGGGGGCCTGCACGGTGTTGGTTCCTCGGTTGTCAACGCTTTATCTAACTGGCTGGAAGTTGAGATTACCCGTGATGGAGCCGTCTATCGTCAACGCTTTGAAGACGGTGGTAAACCTGTAACAACGCTTGAAAGAATCAAAACAGCTCCCAAGTCGAAAACAGGGACCAAGGTGACCTTTAAACCTGATGATACTATCTTTTCAACAACAGATTTTAGATTTAATACTATCTCTGAACGCTTGAAAGAATCAGCTTTTCTGCTTAAAGAAGTTACTTTGGTTTTAAGCGATGAGCGTAGTGGTGAGCAAGAAGAGTTCCACTATGAAAATGGAGTGCAAGATTTTGTCGAATACCTCAATGAAGATAAGGAAACACTGACACCTGTTATCTATTTTGAAGGTGAAGAGCAAGGTTTCCAGATACAGGTAGCCATGCAGTATAACGATGGCTTTTCGGACAATATTCTATCCTTTGTCAATAATGTCCGTACTAAAGATGGGGGAACCCACGAGACAGGGCTTAAAACGGCCATTACTAAAGCGATGAATGACTATGCCAGAAAAACTGGTCTTCTTAAGGAGAAAGATAAAAATTTAGAAGGCTCAGATTACCGAGAAGGTCTTTCGGCTGTCCTATCTATTCTTGTTCCTGAAGAGCACCTGCAGTTCGAAGGGCAAACCAAGGATAAACTTGGGAGTCCCCTGGCTCGTCCGGTTGTTGATGGTCTAGTTTCTGACAATCTAACTTTCTTTCTCATGGAAAATGGAGAGCTGGCTTCCAATTTGGTTCGTAAGGCTATCAAAGCGCGTGACGCCCGTGAAGCGGCTCGCAAAGCTCGCGATGAAAGCCGCAATGGAAAAAAGAGTAAAAAGGATAAGGGATTGCTGTCTGGGAAGCTAACACCAGCCCAGTCTAAAAACCCTAAGAAAAATGAGCTTTATCTAGTCGAAGGGGACTCGGCCGGAGGCTCAGCAAAACAGGGACGTGACCGTAAGTTTCAGGCTATTTTGCCTCTGCGCGGTAAGGTACTCAATACCGAGAAGGCCAAGATGCCTGATATCCTTAAAAACGAGGAAATTAACACGATGATCTATACTATCGGTGCTGGTGTCGGACCGGATTTTAATATTGATGATATCAATTATGACAAGATTATCATCATGACCGATGCGGATACTGATGGTGCCCACATCCAAACACTTTTACTGACCTTCTTTTATCGCTATATGCGTCCCTTAGTTGAAGCGGGACACGTCTATATTGCCCTGCCTCCGCTTTATAAGATGTCTAAGGGGAAGGGGAAAAAAGAAGAGGTTGAATACGCTTGGACCGATGGTGAGTTAGAAGATCTCCGCCAGAAATTTGGTAAGGGAGCTAGTCTCCAGCGCTACAAGGGATTGGGAGAGATGAATGCCGACCAGCTCTGGGAGACGACCATGGATCCTGAGACACGCACCCTTATCCGTGTTACTATTGAAGATCTGGCGCGTGCTGAGCGCCGCGTCTCCGTCCTCATGGGAGACAAGGCAGCACCCCGCCGTCAATGGATCGAAGACAATGTCAAGTTTACCTTGGAAGAACAGACGGTGTTTTGATTGCTTATTTGAAAAGATAATAAAGCATTTATTTTCACAACGTAACAGGCTGTGGCTTGCCAGCTCCTCACTAGCTTATCTGACAATATAATATCGTTTTTGACGATAAGCGTTACAATCGATCAGCTAAAGACAAATGAAAGTATGGTAAGTTTTATTGAGGTCTTATCTAATTGTCCTTACTAGGACAATTTCAAAATTATAACTGATTTTTAAATTGAGTGTCCTATATGAACGAGAGGTAAGCAGGTGGTTTTAGAAAATAAATTAGGTCTGACTGATTTACTTGGGCTTTCTAAGTTTTTTGCTTGTATATTCAGAAAAGAGATGGGAATTTCCTTTTAATCATTGCCCTAGCAAGTTCTTCTTGAGTAAGAGAGGATAGAAAAAATGAACGGGTTTAACAAAGGTTGGATTAAGATAGTGACTTGTGCCATGTCTATTCTTGCAGCTCTTTACTTTATGTTTACAAACAAATTTATCTTAGGGATGGTTATGCTCGCCTTTGCTGTAGGTCTTTGGGAAAAGTCATAGACTGGACAGTGTTGCTAAAGAAGAGTGTCTTAATGCTGTGATGCCTACCAATCTCCATGAGGTCATTAATGATTATCTTATGTGAGCTGATGTCGATGGCATTCGCTATGTTTACCGCGTAAAAACTTCTAAGTCATTTTTAGATAAAATCGAACGATTTAAAGAGCGCAAAGAAGCCTATCCGGTTAATGCTATTTTGAATAATAACTTTAGTGCTCGGATGATTTTAACGTCCAAAGAGATCTCTCAAGTTATGGAACGTTTGGATAGCTGGCTGAAAAACTGGTACCTGCAGGATAGGGACGGGTATGTTGATATTGACATCTATTTCAAAAATAAGAGCAATTTCTACTATCCACGGGAATTGCAACTATGGGATGAGAAGGATGTTGAAGGAAATATCGCTAGCCAGATTAAATATAAACGAAAATGTGTGGAGTGACTAGGTTAGTAGGTGAGGAAATATGGTTTTAGAAAATAAGTTAGGTTTGACAGATTCGCTTGAGCTTTCAAAAGCTGAAGAAAAAATCAGTAAAGAAAAAGCTAAACGTTTATTTGAAGAAAATTTATTGGCTGATATACCTGCCGGTACTTATGAAACTTTAGCATTTATTCATGGCTTTTTATTCGAAGATATTTATGATTTCGCTGGAAAGATGCGCTTAGTTGATTTAGCAAAAGGTGGATTTCGCTTTGCTCCCTTAGTCTACTTGAAAGCTTCACTTGAAACCATTGATAATATGCCTCAAGATACTTTTGATCACATTATTGAAAAATATGTTGAAATGAACATTGCCCATCCTTTTCGCGAAGGTAATGGACGCAGTATGCGTCTGTGGTTAGACCATCTACTAAAAAATGAGATTAGTCAAGTCATCGACTGGTCACAGGTTGATAAAGAAGATTATCTTCTGGCCATGGAACGCAGTCCAGTTCGCAATATTGAAATCAAGTATATCCTCAGAAAAGCACTCACGGATGATATCGATAACCGTGAGCTCTACATGAAAGGGGTCGATCACAGTTACGATTATGAAGGCTATCGTCTTTATCGAACCGAGGAGCTGTAGGAAAGTCGTCAACAAGTCAGCTATGGTGCTAATGGATTGTGGATATTTTAGATTAACACTGAAAGAGAACATAGTATTAGTATTCTATTGGGAGAGGATACAGTGAAAAAACATTTAGCAAAGAACAAGAATTGGCAATAATATAGGCAAAAAAATTACAAAAGATACTATAGGAAAATCTATTTCAAAAACTATTTCAGTTCTCGGTGCTGTTATTTCCGGTGGTTTAACCTATGTTACTTTTAAACCAATGGGAATAAGAATGGTTAATACTTTTACTGATTTAATAGATGGAAAATTTCCAGATGAATCAAAAATTGACAATGAATTAAGAGCAGAATTTAAGAAAAAGATAGCGACAAATTCTGCTATTGTTGCAGAGTTTGTTGATCCAGATTAGCTTACTTAGTGGAACTTTTTTGCATTAATACTTTTACTGAGTCTATTAAAATGTGAAACAGAAACTAGCCTTAGCAATAGCATAATAATTTCTTTGTAATCGCTATTATTCTATCAATAAAACTCTTTAAAATTACAGCTATGAGTAAAGTAGTCTTTAATAAGTTTATGCTATTACATATCAATAAGAATGGGACTCATCCTAGAATCTGTATAAAGAGAGAGACGGATGTTTAAATTTTTATTTTTACAGTCGTTACTTTAGCGTGAATCGTTTGGAAAATCAGAATCTTTGGAAAATCAGAATCTCCTGTTTTTATTCTAGATTATATAATCTTCTATTTTAATCTTACAGAAAGGAATTGAACACGCCCCTAAAGACTGTGTCAAAAAGATAAATCGTCTAGAAAATCTTGATTTTCTGCTGATTTCTTAATTTGACTTTATCTTTTTTATGGGCTGTGTATCTTAATTATGTCAAACATTCAAAATATGTCCCTTGAGGACATCATGGGAGAGCGCTTTGGGCGCTATTCCAAGTATATTATTCAAGAGCGGGCCCTGCCTGATATTCGCGATGGGCTAAAACCGGTTCAGCGCCGCATTCTTTATTCCATGAATAAGGACGGTAATACTCATGATAAGGGCTACCGTAAGTCGGCCAAGTCGGTTGGTAATATCATGGGGAATTTTCACCCGCACGGGGATTCCTCTATTTACGATGCTATGGTGCGCATGTCGCAAGACTGGAAGAATCGTGAAATTCTTGTGGAGATGCACGGAAACAATGGTTCTATGGACGGTGATCCACCTGCTGCTATGCGTTATACTGAGGCGCGCTTATCAGAGATTGCGGGCTATCTGCTTCAAGATATTGACAAAGACACTGTCCCTTGGGCTTGGAATTTTGATGATACGGAAAAAGAGCCGACTGTTTTACCAGCTGCCTTTCCCAATCTTCTAGTTAATGGTGCAACAGGAATTTCAGCGGGATATGCAACAGACATACCTCCTCATAATTTAGCTGAAGTTATTGATGCGGTCGTCTATATGATTGATCATCCTAAGGCAAAGGTCGAAAAGCTCATGGAATTTTTACCTGGTCCTGACCTGCCGACTGGAGCTATTATCCAAGGGGCTGACGAAATTCGTAAAGCCTATGAAACAGGTAAGGGACGTGTAGTAGTACGTTCGCGTACAGAAATTGAACCGCTTAAGGGTGGCAAAGAACAAATTGTCGTTACCGAAATTCCTTACGATGTCAATAAGGCCATGTTGGTAAAAAAAATCGATGATGTTCGCCTCAACAATAAAGTACCTGGCATCTCCGAAGTGAGGGACGAATCTGACCGCGATGGTTTGCGCATTGCTATTGAGCTTAAGAAGGATGCGGATAGTCAAGCGATTCTTAACTACCTGCTCAAATATACTGACCTGCAAATTAATTATAATTTTAATATGGTAGCTATTGATAACTTTACGCCGCGTCAGGTCGGACTGATTCCAATTTTGACCAGCTACATTGGCCATCGCCGCGATATTATTTTAGCGCGCTCCAAATTTGATAAGAAAAAGGCAGAAAAGCGTCTCCATATCGTAGAAGGGCTGATCAGGGTTCTTTCTATTTTAGATGAAGTTATCGCTTTGATTCGGGCGTCGGATAATAAGGCCGATGCCAAAGAAAATCTGAAGATTAGCTATGAATTTACCGAGGAGCAGGCAGAAGCTATCGTAACTTTGCAGCTTTATCGCTTAACTAATACCGATATTGTGACTCTGGAAGAAGAGGATGCTGCCTTGCGGGAGCAAATCGCAACTCTGACGGCTATTATTGGTGATGAGCGTACCATGTATAATCTCATGAAGCGTGAGCTCCGTGAGGTAAAGAAAAAGTTTGGTAGTCCCCGCCGTTCAGAATTGCAGGTTCAAGCGCAGACTATTGAAATTGATACGGCCAGCTTGATTGTTGAAGAGGAGACTTATGTCAGCCTGACTCGCAGCGGCTATGTCAAACGGACCAGTCCTCGCTCTTACAATGCTTCCACCCCAGAAGAATTAGGTAAGCGTGATGACGATCAGGTGATTCTGATGCAGCAGGCTAAAACGACCCAGCATCTCTTTATCTTTACAAATCTAGGGAATGTCATCTACCGGCCTATTCATGAATTAACCGATATTCGTTGGAAAGACATCGGCGAACACCTCTCGCAGACCATTACCAATTTTTCAACCGATGAGGAAATTATCTACGCTGAAATCATTGATGATCTAACTCCAGAAACTTATTTCGCTGTGACAAAACACGGTCAGATCAAGCGCTTTGAGCGTAAAGAGTTTGAACCTTGGCGCAGTTACAGAACCAAATCTGTTAAATTTGCCAAACTTAAAGGAGACGATGATCACGTTGTTACTATGGCACCAATTAAATTGGATCAGGTTATGATAGTGACTCAGAAAGGGTACGCTCTCCACTTTAGCATTGAAGAAGTACCTATTGTCGGCGCCAAAGCTGCTGGTGTCAAGGCCATTAATCTGAAAGATGGTGATACAGTACAATCTGCCTTTATGGCTAATACTAAGACTTTCTTTGTACTGACCCAGCGCGGCAGCCTCAAACGGATGGCAACAGACGATATCCCAGTAGCCAAACGGGCAGGCCGTGGTTTGCAACTTCTGCGTGAACTCAAATCCAAGCCCCATCGCGTCTTTTTAGCCGCTCCTGTGTTATCTGATGTTGCTGCGGCTGCAGAGCTTGACCTTTTTAGTGGGGAAGTAGAGGCCGATACTGACGAGCAGATACTCGAAGTTTTATCTAAATTAGGAACGGTTGAGCAGGTTAACCTAGCCCAACTGAGTCTGTCAGAGCGCACTAGCAATGGGAGCTTTATCTCAGATACCATTTCGGATGAAGAGGTACTTGCAGCCAGATTGCTTAGCTGATAAATAAAACCAAAACATTTTAAAAGTAGAGGAGGTTAGCATTGATGCCCTTGTCAATGTTAGCTCTCTGCTTTTTTAGGAAAATAAATTGTCAGAATTTTGAAATAATACTTGAAAATTGGCTAAAAAAGGACTATACTAGGAACCACTTAGTGATAGAAAGAGGGATTTATTATGACAGTAGATTTAGATTGGGAGAACCTAGGTTTTGAATACCATAAACTTCCTTTTCGCTATATTTCATACTATAAGAATGGTCGGTGGGATGATGGTAAGCTGACAGAGGACTCGACACTCCATATCTCTGAAAGCTCGCCAGCTCTTCATTATGGACAACAAGCTTTTGAAGGATTAAAAGCTTACCGTACCCAAGATGGCTCTGTCCAATTATTCCGTCCTGACCAAAATGCAGAACGTCTACAGCGAACATCCGATCGCCTCCTCATGCCCCAAGTTCCAACGGATAAGTTCATTGATGCTGTTAAGCAAGTTGTTCATGCAAACGAAGAATTCGTTCCGCCTTATGGGACAGGCGCAACACTCTATATCCGTCCGCTATTAATTGGAGTTGGAGATGTTATTGGGGTCCATCCAGCAGAAGAATACATTTTTACGATTTTTGCTATGCCGGTTGGGAATTATTTCAAGGGTGGTTTAGCCCCAACGAACTTCCTCATTCAGGATGATTATGACCGAGCAGCTCCTCATGGTACTGGTGCAGCTAAGGTAGGCGGGAACTATGCTGCCAGTCTCCTACCCGGTCAAGTAGCTCATGAGCGGCAATTCTCTGATGTTATTTATCTGGATCCAGCGACCCACACCAAAATTGAAGAAGTGGGATCCGCTAATTTCTTTGGTATCACAAAAGATAATGAATTTGTTACGCCGCTTAGCCCATCTATTCTGCCGTCTATTACCAAGTATTCTCTTCTTTATTTAGCTAAAGAACGCTTTGGAATGACAGCTATTGAAGGCGATGTCAAGATTGATGAGTTAGACAGATTCGTTGAAGCGGGGGCCTGTGGAACCGCGGCAGTTATCTCACCGATCGGCGGGGTGCAACATGGAGACGATTTCCACGTTTTCTACAGTGAAACAGAGGTCGGCCCCGTTACACGCAAGCTCTATGATGAGCTGACAGGCATCCAGTTTGGCGATGTAGAAGCGCCAGCAGGCTGGATTTATAAGGTTGACTAAGTAGTTGGTCAGTCATTAAGCTTGCTCTTGCAAGCTTTTTTGTTTTCGTGTAAAATGTAGGAGAAATTTCATAAAGACGGAGTTAAGCCATGACAAAAAAAGATAAAAAGATTGAAGTGCAGCTGTCAGACGCCCGAGTGTCTGTATCTGGTAAGTCCCTTGAAGGGTATGAATTAGCAATTGGTAAGCGCACAGTGGGCCATATTGTTGAAATGGACAGCCAGTTTGCCACAGTGGTAAATGATAGCCTTACCAATTTCTATCCGACACTGGATCAGGCAATCGAAAAGATCATTGAAAATTACAATCTAAATCATTAAAAACTGTTGACAGCAAAGGTTTGTTTATGTTAGAATGAACCCTAGTTGCATGGAAGGGTAGCGAAGAGGCTAAACGCGGCGGACTGTAAATCCGCTCCTTCGGGTTCGGGGGTTCGAATCCCTCCCCTTCCATTGTTAAGATACAAAGAGCGTAAAGCGCCCAGTCAAAATAGGAAGGCGATAGAAAATCCTGATTTTCTAATCGGCTTATCTTTTTGACCCAGCGCTTAGCTCGTGTTCAGTTGCACTATTGTTATCTTAACCATCGATTCTTGGGGTATAGCCAAGCGGTAAGGCAAGGGACTTTGACTCCCTCATGCGTTGGTTCGAATCCAGCTACCCCAGTCTGAGGTATTAGGATTTGCCTAAGACCGCCATAGTGATATTAGTGTGTCCTTGCGGGTTTGCCTTAAGAAAATATAGTGTTGTCAGGCAGTTGACCGATTTTTGTCAGCTGTCTACTGGAGGATTTTTTAGAATGAACGAATTTGAAGATTTGCTAAACAGTGTTAGCGAAGTTAACCCTGGTGATGTTGTCACTGCTGAAGTTTTGACAGTTGATAATGGTCAAGCAAACGTAATTATAGAAGGTACTGGTATCGAAGGTGTCTTGACACTTCGTGAATTGACAAATGACCGTGAAGCTGATATTAACGACTTTGTTAAATCCGGCGATAAAATCGAGGTGCTTGTACTTCGTCAAGTTGTTGGAAAAGACACGGATACGGTAACCTACTTGGTTTCTAAAAAACGCTTGGAAGCACGGAAAGCTTGGGACAAACTTGTAGGCCGCGAAGAAGAAGTTGTTACTGTAAAAGGCACTCGTGCCGTTAAGGGCGGTCTTTCTGTTGAATTTGAAGGACTCCGTGGTTTCATTCCAGCATCAATGCTTGATACGCGTTTTGTTCGCAATACTGAGCAATTTGTCGGTCAGGATATCGAAGCTAAAATCAAAGAAGTTGATCCAGCAGAAAACCGTTTTATCTTATCTCGTCGTGAAGTTGTTGAAGAAAAATCAGCAGCAGCCCGCAAGGAAGTATTTTCAAAACTTGAAGTGGGTTCAGTCGTTACTGGTAAGGTTGCTCGTTTGACAAGCTTTGGTGCCTTTGTTGACCTCGGCGGTGTTGACGGACTTGTTCACGTTACTGAATTATCTCATGAGCGCAATGTTTCACCAAAATCAGTTGTATCTGTTGGTGATGAGATTGATGTTAAGGTTCTTGCTATCGATGAAGAAGCAGGCCGTGTATCCTTGTCATTAAAGGCAACGACACCTGGACCTTGGGATGGCGTAGAACAAAAATTGGCTGCTGGTGATGTTATTGACGGAACTGTTAAACGTTTGACTGATTTTGGCGCTTTTGTTGAAGTATTACCGGGTATTGATGGTCTGGTTCACATTTCACAAATTTCGCACAAGCGTGTTGAAAATCCAAAAGATGTTTTGTCTGTTGGTCAAGAAGTTCAGGTGAAAGTACTTGATGTAAATGCTGAGGCTGAGCGTGTATCATTATCGATCAAGGCTTTGCAAGAGCGTCCAGCACAGGCTGAAGGTGAGGGTGAAAAACGCCCGTCACGTCCACGTCGTCCAAAACGTGAAGCTAAGCGCGATTACGAATTACCAGAAACACAAACAGGTTTCTCAATGGCAGATCTCTTTGGTGATATCGAATTATAAGAAAAATGAGCTTGGGCAAGTGTCCAAGCTCATTTTTATAGAAGCAACAAATTTATAGCAGTGGCAGTGTTAGGCCTATTCTATTATTAGTCCACAAGTTTTCAAACATGGCAGTTTTCTAATGTTTGTTAGCTAGTTGGGCTATTTTTTCATAAAAAGCAGATTTTCAGTCTGAAACCTAGCAGATAAATCTCCTGAAAGCTTGCTATAACAGTCTATATGAGTATTATTTTTCAACAAAAAAACTGTAAATAACTAGTAATTTTTTTGAAAAAATGCTAATATAGTTTGGTGAGTAAAATAATTCAGCCTCTGATATTATTTTACCAGCTAAAACTTATTAAGGAGAGAATGATTTTCATGGAGAGAAAATTACGTTACAAGTTGCATAAGGTTAAAAAGCAATGGGTGACTATTGCTGTGGCTTCTGCTGGTTTGGCAAGTGTAGTCGGAGCAGGGGCGGTCAGTCAGACTGTTTCTGCGGATGAGACTGCTAAAGATGTACAGGCGGTTGACAGTATTCAAGATCAAGGAGCCGACAATGAAGTAGTAGCGGACTCTAAAGATGCTGGTACTGTCAGTGCAACGGCCACCTCTGAACAGTCTCAGGCACAGGCAGCAGATACTGCACCAGTGGAGCAGCAGTCTCAGCCTTCAGCAGCTCAAACTCAACCAGCGGCCGATGTGAAAGCTCAGCCTGCTCAACAGGCTTCAGTAAGCAGCCAAACGGCCACTTCTGAAGAGGCAGCGGTTGCAACTCAAACTCCAGAATCTGCTAAGTCAAGTCTGACAGAGCAAGAAGAAGCTGCAGCCTTATCTTTAGATAAGATTAAAAAGGTAGACGGTAAATACTATTATGTCTTAGAAGATGGTTCTTATAAGAAGAATTTTGTCATTACCGTTAAGGGTCAAATGTTGTATTTTGATGGGGAGACCGGGGCACTTTCAAGTACATCAACCCATTCTTTTACACAGGGCTTGACTCCGATTGTGACAGACTTTTCAGTTAACAATAAGGCCTACGATTCATCTGAAAAGAGCTTTGAACTTGTAGATGGTTACTTGACCGCTGAAAGCTGGTACCGTCCTGCTAAGATTCTGTCAAACGGCCAGACTTGGGTTGATTCTAAAGAAACTGATTTGCGTCCTGTTTTGATGGCTTGGTGGCCAAATAAGGATACACAGGTAGCCTACCTCAATTATATGATTGATGCTTTAGGAATCAAGGACGAAAAATTTACTAATAAAACATCGCAAGTAGCTCTTAATACGGCTGCTGAGTTGATTCAAAAACATATTGAACAACGTATCAGCAAAGAGAAGAGTTCAGCATGGTTGCGTGAAGCAATGGCTGCTTTCGTAGCAACCCAGTCTCAATGGAACAGCGATTCTGAAAATTATGATAAAAAAGACCATCTTCAAGGTGGTGCTATCCTCTACACCAATAATAAATTAACGGAATGGGCAGATTCTAAATACCGCCTGCTCAATCGTACCCCTACCTACCAAACTGGTAAAACTAAATATCATTTAGCCGATACTTATGGTGGTTATGAGTTCTTATTAGCTAATGATGTAGACAACTCTAATCCAGTCGTTCAAGCAGAAATGCTCAACCAAATCCACTACCTTATGAACTGGGGTTCTATCGTCATGGGAGACAAGGATGCCAACTTTGACGGTATTCGTGTCGATGCGGTTGATAATGTTAACGCCGATATGCTTCAAATCTATACGAACTACTTTAACTCTGTCTATGGCGTTAATAAGTCAGAGGCTAAGGCTTTGGCTCATATCTCTATCTTGGAAGCATGGTCTTATAACGACAACTATTACAACCAGGATACTAAAGGGGCAGCCCTAGCCATGGATAATGGTCTACGTACGTCTCTTCTTTACACGCTGACGCGTCCTTACAGTGAGCGTTCAGCTGGCATGGAAAATCTGATTAAATCAGAATACGGCTTGACTGATCGTACGGTCAACGATAAGTATGGTGATACACAGGCTTCTTATGTCTTTGTTCGTGCTCATGACTCAGAAGTACAAACCGTCATTGCTAAGATTATCGCTGAAAAGATTGACCCAACGACGGACGGCTTTACTTTCACCTTAGATCAATTGAAAGAAGCCTTCAAAATTTATAATGCGGATATGAAGAGTGTGGATAAGGTTTATACCCACTATAATATCCCAACAGCCTATGCTTTGATGCTGTCGAATATGGAGTCTGTCACTCGTGTTTATTACGGCGATCTCTATACTGATGATGGGCAATACATGGCGACGAAGTCTCCATACTATGATGCTATTGATACCTTGATGCGGGCTCGTATTCGCTACGCAGCTGGTGGTCAGACAATGGATCTCAAGGGCTATACACCTGATGACAGCATGGATACTAACCATTCAGATTCTGTCCTGAATAATACAGAAGTGTTAGTTTCTGTTCGCTATGGTCAAGATGTCATGTCTGCGGATGATACGACTGGCGGCAAATTGGCCAAAACATCTGGTATGTTCACATTGGTTTCCAATAATCCAGAGCTTAAATTAGCTAAGGATCAAGAGATTAAGGTCAATGTTGGTAAGATTCATGCTGGTCAAGCCTATCGACCATTGCTCTTAACGACTGATAAGGGCCTGCAAAAATATCTTAACGATTCAGATACGACCATCACAAAGGTTGCCGATAAGGATGGTTTCATTACTTTCACAGGCAGTGAAATCAAGGGTTACAAACAGGTTGAAGTCAATGGTTATTTGGCTGTTTGGGTGCCAGTTGGCGCTAAGGAAAATCAAGATATCCGTGTTGTTGCCTCAAACAAAGCTTATGGTAAGGACGATCAAACTTATCAAGCAACTCAGGCTTTAGAATCACAATTGATTTATGAAGGTTTCTCTAATTTCCAAGATTTTATAACGACAGATGCTGAGTATACCAATAAGCTGATTGCACAAAATACAGATCTCTTCAAGGCTTGGGGAGTAACGTCATTTGAGATGGCGCCGCAGTATGTATCAGCAACTGATGGTACCTTCCTGGATTCGATTATTCAAAACGGATATGCCTTCAGTGACCGTTATGACCTTGCTATGAGCAAGAATAATAAATATGGTTCTAAGGAAGACTTGGCTAATGCCCTTAAGGCTCTCCATGCTGCAGGTATCCAAGCAATTGCTGACTGGGTTCCAGACCAAATCTATCAATTGCCAGGTAAAGAAGTAGTTACTGGTACGCGTGTTGATAATTACGGTAAGGTTAAGCATGACCAACCTTTAGTTAAAAAACTCTATCTAGCTAACACCAAGAGCAGCGGTAAGGACTATCAGGCTCAGTACGGTGGGGAATTCCTTGCAGAATTGCAAAAGCAATACCCTGAAATGTTTGATGTTAAGATGATCTCAACTGGTAAGACGATTGATCCGACTGTTAAACTTAAGGTTTGGGAAGCTAAATACTTCAACGGAACCAATGTCCTGGGACGCGGTACAGACTATGTCCTTAGTGACAGCGGGACAGGTAAATACTTTACGGTTAATGATAAGGGTGAATTCTTACCAGCTGCGTTGACAGGTGATAAGACTGCTCAGACTGGTTTCTATCATGATGGTAAGGGAATGACTTACTATACGACTGCTGGTAATAAGGCTAAATTAGCCTTTATTCAGGAAGGTGGTCATCTCTATTACTTTGACCGTGAAGGTTATATGGTTACTGGCCCAGCTGTCATTAACAGTCAATTCTACTACATGTTGCCAAATGGTATCACTCTTCAAGACACTATTCTGGAGAGAGAAGATGGTAAATCTTACTACTATGGTAAGACCGGTATCATGTACAAGGGTAATAAATGGTTCCAAACAACAGATTCTGGTGGTAACCTTCAATACCGTTACTTCGATCGCAATGGTGCTATGGCCATTGGCCTGGTTACGATTGATGGCAACATCCAATACTATGATGAAAATGGTTATCAGGTCAAGGGAGATTTTGTGACGGATAAGGATGGTCAAACCCGTTACTTCGATAAAAACAGTGGTAATCTGGTTAAGGATCAATTCCTTCTTCACCAGGGCCACTGGTATTACCTGAATGAGCAAGGTCTCCTCGCTAAGGGGGCTCAGACGATTAAAGGGCAACAGCTGTACTTCGATGTTAAGACGGGTGCCCAAGTTAAAGGGAATTTTGTCACAGATAAGAAAGGCAACATCTCTTACTACGACGCACAGTCTGGCGAGCTTAAAGTTGCAACCTTCTTTACGACTGGCCACAATGCTTGGTATTATGCTGATGCTGATGGGCATTTAGTCAAGGGTGAGCAAACCATCAAGGGACAGAGATTGTACTTTGATGCCAAGACTGGTAAACAAGTCAAAGGCGGATTTGTCAATGATCAAAAAGGCAGACGCTACTATGATGCTGACACTGGTTCCCTTGTTGTTAACGCCTTTATTGAGACGCAAGCCGGCTCTAATGAATGGTATTATATGGGAGCAGACGGCTATGCTGTTAAAGGTGATCAAAGAATTAAGAATAACCAACTCTACTTTGATGCTAAGACAGGTAAGCAGGCTAAAGGTGTTATTGTTGCCGCAGCTAATGGTCGTAAATACTTCTATGATGCTGATACAGGTGCACGTGTCACAAATCGCTTTGTACTAGTTGATGGAAACTGGTATTACTTTGGTTACGATGGTGCAGCCTACAGAGGTTTCCACGATATTAATGGTCAACATCTCTACTTTAATGAAGACGGCACTCAAGCTAAGGGTACGACCGTTAGAATTGATAATAGAACCTATACATTTGATGCTGATTCAGGTGAATTACTTTCTGTTATCTTTGATTAAATAGACTAAAAGGAGTTGAAAGCTTGCCTTCAGCTCCTTTTGCATGCTCTAATTGCAGTAACTGTTTAAATACTCTTTGACTGAAAACCGATGAAAAAACTGATTTAGAGCTAGTTGTGATTTGTACTAAAAAATGCGGGAACCTAACGAGACCTCTACTTAGTATTTTTTTACTAAAAAATAAAGGTAGGAACATTTCAAGCTAAAATATCGACATTTAACGATATTTTTCTTGACGGATGGTCGTGAATTTATTAAATTAGAGGATAGTTGAGTTTTCTCAATGTTATCATTTTAATTAAGGAAGGCCTTTCTAGTCATGAAATTACCAGTTAAAAAAATTCTTTTGACTTCAGCTGTGGTAGGGGCTATGCTAGCAACAACATCTAGTGTTTCAGCCCTAGGGATTACGGAGACTAATCGTTACGGAAGAACTCCTAATCCAGATTTAACCCCAGCTCCCCGTCAGGTTTATGTCACTAATCCCAATGTTGTCAACGTTAATGTTGCTGGCTACGGTATCCCAACTGAAGGGACAGATTTTTCTCAGTATTACTGGCGTGGCGACTCTACTAGCACAAATGTAGTCTATGATGAAGGCAGCAATACTTTCACTCATACAGAATATACCATTCGTTATTGGGAAGCCAAATAAGTTAAAGGAAAAAGTCTCGGTCTTGCCGGGGCTTTTAATCTATCCAGTTTTTCGAGTAGAGTACTTATTAGGCAGAGGGTCACAGTTATTACTCCTTTTTCTCAAAGGTAGAGCTCGAACACAGGTACCGAAAAATCATTTTTAAGCGGCGAGGCTGAGCTGTTTTTGCTATAATGAAGTAACTTTAAAAGAAAGAGGAGTCATACCTTATGACGAATACAATAGATCTATCAAAACCGGTGGCCCTTATTATTAAGGAACATCCGGAAGTCAAGGACATCTTGATCGAGCTCGGCTTTAAACCCTTGGCTAACCCAGCTATGCTCCATACACTTGGGCGGACCACTAGTTTAAAAGCTGGTTCTAAATTAGCCAGTATTCCTCTGTCTAAGATTAAACAAACCTTGGAATTTAACGGTTATGATGTGATAGGAGACTAAGATGGATACAAATCGTATTGACATACTAAAGAATATTCTGATAGACCTCCACCATGGCGCCAGTCAGGAATCGGTTCAGGAGCGTTTTAATCAACATTTCAAGGGGGTATCTGCACTGGAAATCTCTTTGATGGAACATGAGCTGATGTCTGATGAGCATTCAGGTGTTACCTTTGAGGATGTCATGGAGCTGTGCGATGTGCATGCTAATCTTTTTAAAAATGCAGTTGAAGACGTTGAAGTAGATGACACAGAGCATCCTGGGCACCCTGTCTATGTTTTTAAACAGGAAAATTTAGCGCTGCGCGGTGCACTTATGCGGATTCGCCGGATTTTAGATAATTATGCCAAACCTGAGAATGCCGGATTTCAAAAAGACATTATCAAGGGTCTAAAGCATCAAATGCGTTTGCTAGGAGAGTTTCGCTGTCATTATAAACGTAAGGAAGAACTCATGTTTCCTATCATGGAGGCCTACGGTCATGATTCTCCTCCCAGAGTAATGTGGGGTGTGGACGATGAGATCCGAGAGCTTTTTAAGCAGGTCCAAGATTTGGTAGACCAACTGCCCAGTGTTGACATAGCAAAGGTTAACGAAGCGTTTGAGGCTTTTGCAGAAGAATTCGAGCAAATGATTTTTAAAGAAGAATCTATTTTGCTGATGATTCTGTTGGAAATCTTCACCCAGGATGATTGGCTGAAGATTGCTAGAGAAAGCGAGACTGTTGGTTATGCTATTGTTAAACCTGAAGAAGAGTGGATCCCTCACAGAGAGTCTTTTGAGACAGCGAAAGCTGAAACTGAAGCAGTACCTACTAGTGAGACTGAGCTACAAGGTCAATCGCTGAGCTTAGAAGAGGGGCAGCAGGTTATTGATACACCTGAAGGTCAATTTACTATTACCTTTACCCCAAAAAAGAAAACCGCTATTGATCGAACAACCCCCCAACCTTTTACTCATGGCTACCTATCCCTTGAACAGGCAAATTTGATTTTTGATCACCTACCATTAGAGATCACCTTTGTCAATAAGGACGATATCTTCCAGTATTATAACAACCATGTGCCGGCTAAGGACATGATTTTTAAACGTCTGCCCAGTCAGATTGGTCGCAATGTAGAGCTTTGTCACCCTCCTAAGGTTTTGGACAAGGTCAAAAAAGTGTTTGAAGTTCTGCGTACAGGCCAAAAAGACAAGGTGGAAATGTGGTTCCCATCTGAGCGCTTGGGGAAATTCGTTTATGTCACCTATGCAGCAGTTCGTGACGATGCTGGAGAATTTCAGGGAGTCTTAGAATATGTGCAAGACATCAAACCTTTTAGGGAATTGGACAGTGAAATTCATCGTGATGTCTAAAAACAGTAATGATTTTGAAATAAAGTGATAGCATTTTGTTAAAAAATTTTTGTAAATATCACGCTTCTTAGTGTTAAAATATGGCTGAAGTTTATTTCTAGGGAGGTTTTATTTATGTTGGCAGACGATCGTAGTGCAGGCTTTTTGGGCAGGTTAATTGTTGGTTTTATTATTATTATCATTGGTATGGTACTAGCTGTCACTATTCGTTCTGATGGCAGTAATCATATCGTAGGCACCACGGCTGGCGGTGTATTCATCGCTATTGGTGTCTTTTACGTTACAACAGGTTTTCGCCAGAAACGTTTGAGCCAGCAGGCCTATACGGAGCTTTACAATATTTATCCAGAGCTGAGCGGTAACTTGCAGTTGGCGAGAGAACAGGCAGATTATTGGGATGATGAGCTGCAGTTTTTAGTTTATCGCCATCACTTGATTACTTATCACAGTGGATTTTTCATTGCAGATTTGGACAGCGCGACTACTATTTATCACCATATCTTTAAGCCACAGACACGGAACGGTTCGGCTGAGAGGACCTTTTCATATTTAAATGTTGTCAGTATTTTTAGCAAAACAAGATCCCTCAGTATTAAAAATGTGGGAAGGATAACCGATCAGAGATTACAATCTTTATTTGTATTTTTAAGCAGCCGTTATCCCCATATGATGGTTGGTTACCGTTCCAATCAGTGAGAAGAAGGTGGCTGCTGCCATTATTAAAAACGATTGTTTGGTATCTGACTTGTAGGGAGTCATAGCAGAAATATAAGAGAGATGAACAGCTAGATGTCTCAATGCTATGTAATGAAATCGTTACTGAGTTAAAGTAAAAATAAAGAAATCGGATGAGCAGAAGGGGCAGTTAATGAAGCCCCTTTTGATTTGTTCAAGAAACTTATTTATCATAGTCTTATTTGCGAATCAAAATAATTGAATGCGCTAGCGACTCTGGTGAGATTGGAGATAAGATGAACAATGTTCATCACATTCGTTTAGGCTTCTCTGCTTTGGCCTTGTAGCAAAAGAAAGACCAGCCAACAATAATTCATTGGTGCCGAAGTGCCTAATGAACGGTGTAGGGGGAAGGCTAAGTTGGCGTCGCCAACAAATCTTGCCTCCAACCACTGCTGCGCTGAGAGCTTATTCCAAAACAGGGATACTGGGCGAGTTTTTACCCAGCCTCAACAGATTGTGATTTTAAATTTTTTACTGAATAGTACCACATATTGGTTATTGGTGGTTAAGGTCAGATAATCTATGATATAATGGGAGGTATGATTTCGGGAATTATCAATTTGAAAAAGGAAGCTGGTATGACCAGCCACGATGCAGTTTTCAAACTACGAAAAATTTTAGGGGAAAAGAAAATTGGTCACGGTGGGACCTTAGATCCTGATGTGACCGGTGTCTTACCTATTGCTGTCGGCAAGGCAACTCGGGTGATTGAGTATATGACAGAGGCTGGTAAGGTCTACGAAGGCGAAATAACTCTTGGTTACTCAACGACGACAGAGGATGCAAGCGGCGAGCTTATCAGTCGGACGCCAGTACCGCAGTATTTAACAGCAGAAGAGGTCGACCGGGCGATGACAGCTTTTGTCGGTCAGATTGAACAAATTCCTCCTATGTACTCAGCGGTTAAGATCGCGGGGCGGAAACTTTATGAATATGCTCGAGCTGGTGAGACCGTTGAGCGTCCCAAGCGTCAGGTCACTATCAGGGAGTTCATCCGGACATCACCTTTATTTTTTGAAGATGAACTCTGCCGTTTCAGTTTTCGCGTGACCTGCAGTAAGGGGACCTACGTTCGTACTTTGGCGGTTGATTTAGGAGGTCATCTGGGGTACGCTAGTCATATGTCTGGACTTCAGCGCACGGCCTCAGCAGGTCTACGGTTAGACACTGCCTTGAGCCTAGCTGAGATAGCTAATAAGGTAGTGGCGAAGGATGATTCTTTTTTGCTTCCCATAGAATACGGGGTTACGGATTTACCGAGAGTAGATGTATCAGAGGATGCTAAAAAAGCTATCGCTGTCGGTCGTTTTATTCCCTTGGAGAGGCAGGAAGAAATCTTGGCTGCCTTTCATGAAGAACATCTTATTGCTATTTTAGAAAAAAGAAGGGCTTCTTATAAGCCGCGAAAGGTTTTAATTTAATATATTATGGATATTATTTCTATTAGAGGGCCGGAGGATATTGAGCTAAATACTGATACAGTTTTAGTCTTGGGATATTTTGACGCTCTGCATAGTGGCCATAAAGTTCTCTTTGACAAAGCTCGGGAAATTGCTCAGCAGGAGCAGCTGAAGGTGGCTGTGCTGACCTTCTACGAATCTCCCAAGTTAACTTTTGCGCATTTTGAGCCGGATCTGCTTAATCATTTAACCTATCCGGAAAAGCGCTATAATTTGTTTGCGGATTATGGAGTGGATTATCTTTATTTAACGAATTTTACAGCGGCTTTTTCTAAGGTCAGTTCGGATGATTTTATCAATACTTACATCAAGCGACTGCAAGCCCAGGTTATCGTAGTTGGTTTTGACTATAAATTTGGTCATAACCGGACCGATGCAGACTACTTGTCTCGAAATTTTAGAGGTCGGGTGGTTACTGTTCCGGAAGTGAAATCAAAAGGAGAAAAAATTTCTTCGACGCGTATCCGCCAACTGGTGGCACAAGGAAACGTAGCTCAGGCAAACCATCTCCTCGGTTATGAATTTTCTACTCGAGGGCTTGTTGTTCACGGGGATGCACGTGGCCGTACTATAGGTTTTCCAACGGCTAATTTAGCCCCGATTGACCGTACATTTCTTCCGGCGGATGGGGTTTATGTTACGGATGTTCTTATGACAGATAAGCGTTATCGGGCTATGACTAGTATTGGAAAAAATGTTACTTTTGGAGGAAGCGAATTACGACTAGAGGCCCATATATTTGATTTTGATGGCGACATTTATGGTGAGCAGCTAGAGATCATCTGGTTGGATAAAATTCGTGAGATGATCAAGTTCAACAATATCGATGAGCTTGTTGATCAGCTTCATCAGGATCAAATAGCTGCCAAAAAATGGGAAGCTTCTCACCCAGTTTAAATCGGATTGGGGAAGGAAATTTTGGACAGCAAGTGAGGCTCGTTCAAAATTGTCTAGTAATTTAGAATGATTTTTTGTATAATGTCAGGGTGAAAGGGTTTGAGGTTTTGCTTTTATGATTACGCTATTTTTATCACCTAGCTGCACCAGTTGCCGTAAAGCCCGTGCTTGGCTGAGCAATCATGAGGTGGCCTTTCAGGAGCATAATATTATTACCAGTCCCTTATCTCCTGAGGAATTGAGGGCTATTTTAGCCTTGACTGAAAATGGGACTGAAGATATTATTTCGACCCGATCAAAAGTTTTTCAAAAATTAGATTTGGATGTTGACGAGCTGTCTATTTCAGAATTGATTGATTTAATTGCTGAAAATCCGAGCCTGCTTCGCCGCCCGATTATTTTGGACAAGAAAAGGATGCAAATCGGTTTTAATGAAGATGAAATTCGCGCCTTTTTGCCCCGTGATTATCGGCAGCAGGAGCTTCGTCAAGCAACACTTAGAGCAGAATTAGAGGGAAGCCATGAATAAAAATTATTCTTATCCGCTCGATTCTTCTTGGAGCACTGACGAGATTACATCAGTGCTCTCTTTTTTGAATCGTGTTGAGGAAGTTTACGAAACAAGAGCTGATGCCCAAACACTGCTAAGTACTTACAAAGCATTTAAGGCAGTGGTTCCGAGCAAGATGCAGGAAAAGCAGATTGATCGTGCCTTTGAAAAGAGCAGCGGCTACTCTATCTATAGAGCAGTGCAGGCTGCCAAAGCTCAAGAGAAAGGATGGATTTCTCTTGGAAGCTAAATTTCAGTTTGCACAAGATTTAATCCGTCAGGCCGGTGCCTATGTTCGCGGGCGAATGGCGGAAGATTTACAGATTGAAGAAAAAGAACGCTTTGATGATTTAGTCACCAATATTGATAAGGATACCCAAGACTTTATGGTCGAGCGTATTCTGGCTGCCTACCCGCAGGACAATATCTTGGGTGAGGAAAATAATCTTTATCATGATCTTAAGGACGGCCGCGTTTGGGTTTTGGATCCCATTGACGGAACGGTTAATTTCATTGCGCAGGGGCGTGATTTTGCCGTGATGATTGCCTATTATGAAGAAGGACTGGGTAAATTTGGACTTATTTATGATGTCATGGCTGAGAAGCTTTACAGCGGGGGTGATCAATTTCCTGTTACCTGTAATGATCGTCAGCTAGTTCCTTATCGCCCTTATCCCTTGAGTCGCCAGTTAATTGGTGCTAATGGCAGTATGTATGCCAAAAATTATCATGGCCTAGCTGACTTGGCTCAGGAACTTCTGGGTGTAAGGGTGCTTGGCAGTGCAGGTATTAGCATGAGTAGGGTTCTAGAAGGGCAATTGATGGGCTATTTTTCAGTTATTTCACCGTGGGACTACGCGGCTGCTAGTATCATGGGGCAAAAGCTTGGCTATGAGCTGCTGAGTATGTCAAAAGAACCGATAGATTACCGGAACCGTCAGGCTGTTATGCTAATTCCTAAGCAAGAGGTTGAGCGTATTAAATCTATCATAAGGTGATTCTCTTACTGAAACACACCTAGCTCTCCTCATAGTTTATGCTGAACTCAAGAGGCTGGGCAAAACATCCATGATGGCTCCGCCCTCACCCACAGGATAATGAAAACGGGCACAAAGCCCTCACTAGGTGTATAATCTTAGTGAGGGCTTTGTGGTTGACGAGTTAATGATTCTAGTAATCGAGGGCAAAACTCTTGATGCGGTGGTTGGCTGGTTTTCCTTTTGCCGCAAGGCCAAAGCGGAAAACCTAAACAAATGTGATGAACGCTGTTCATCTTATTTCTAACCTTAAAAGATCCCCCAGATCTTTGGGAGCTTATGCGGGGGTGGGTTAAAAAGGTCTGGAAGACCTTTTTAATCGGGATAAAACTTGCAAAGCAAGTATCAAAAACGGTCTGGGGAGAGACCGTTTCAGGTCACCGCCTAGAAATTAGAGAGTGGTGAGAACCAAAATTTTCAATTTTTGGTTCTTTCCTACTCCCTTTTTATTTATGTAAAAAAACGAACTAAAAATGAAACATAAGCTGTTATCGTAGTAATTATTCAGTATAAATTATATAATATTACATATAAATTAAAAAGGAGAGAGATCAGTGAAGCACACTATCAGAGAAAAACAGCGGTTTTCGATCAGAAAACGCAAACATATTGGAGCCGGTTCGATCCTTTTGGGATTGACCTTATTTATGGTGTCTTTGGGAGCGTCTGCTAAATCAGAGGATCTTGTAACTCAAAATAGTAACGCAGGTGCAGTTCAGCTAGCAGATGAGTCCCCCAATGTGGCTGATAGTGGCGATGCTTCGGCAGCTTCTAATGAAGAAAACCAGGATTCGGTCAATGAGGCTCAAGAAGCAGCAAGGACAGTAACGATTACTTATACGGTTGTTTACGTTGATACCTCTGGGCAGGAAGTTTATCGAACAACTAAGACAAAGACCGTAACCGTTCTAGATCAAACTCCGGCTAGCACTTCCGTAACGGAAAATGGCGAAGAAATTTCTTCAGCTGCTGCCTTGGCTAACTATCAGCTGCTTGGGGGAGCCGTAACGCAAACCATTACGGAATCTGCTGATAATACGATTACCTTGCAAGTCACGGCTAAAGAAACTGGCGAAGATTCAAAAAAGGCTGGAGAGGACAGGGAAGTTTCTGAGCCCTCCTCAGCAGTTTCGACTAGTTGGGAAAATACGGATCAGCAAAGGGATAGGGCACCTCAAGTAGCTGTTGTCAATCAGAATACTATCAACTCAGCAACTGAGATTGACTCGTCTGCCAGCCCTAGATTTGACCTTAAACCGGAGAAAAGCCAGCCCTTGGTTCGTGCTTTTCGCGCATCGGTAGCCAGCAGCACTGCGTTGAATATAGCGGCAACAGCACCCGAGAGCCCAAGTGATTCTGAGCTTCCACCGGAACCTGACGAGGCTGCAGATATTTCTGGTTTAGGCATTACAGAAGTCAAATTTTATAATGAAAATGAGCTGGTATCTACCCAGTATGTTAAGGCGGGCGATTATCTTTTAGAACCAAATCTTCCAATATCGGGAGATAAGGCCTTCAAAGGGTGGTTGTATAATGGCCAAATTTTAGACTTCAGCCAGCCCGTTGATTTTCCAGCGGGAGAAGAAGTTGCTATTCATGCGAATTACTCGGATACAGTCCGCGTAACGTTTAAAAATGACGAGAGTGTCATCGTATCAGTGAAGGAAATTCCGACAGGGACAACAACTGATGCTGATGATGTGGCTATCTTGTCTCCGAAAGATTCCTTTATTTTTTCTCACTGGTCAACTTCGCCTAATGGCAGTGATTCTTTTGATTTTAATCGAGCGATTACACAGGACACTACCCTTTATGCTGTTATTAAAAATCAAAAGACCATTGCATTTGATTCCAACGGTGGAACCAGCATTGCCAGCATTTATATTGATTCTGGATCTGTAGCAGATAATCTACCAAATGGTCTGCCCCAGCCCACTCGTCAAGGTTATACTTTTGCAGGTTGGATTAACAGCCGGACGGGTGCTGCTGTTGATACGGCTGCTGAGATTACAAATGATCAATTTTATAAGGCGCAGTGGACGGCTAATACCGATACTCCCTATAAGGTTGTCTACTGGATAGAAAATCCAACTGGAACGCGTGAATCTAGCGGTATTAATTATGCGGTTGGAGCGATTGACGAATTAAGAGGACGGACGGGGGATCTCATCATCCACCGTACCCCAACTTTCCTTACCAGCAATAATCTCTATGACCTGTCTTCTTACCAACCGGAAGTTGGTCAAAAAAGCATTACAGGTGACGGTGAAGCCGTTCTTAATGTCTATTATGAACGGCACAAATTCCGTTTGGATGTTGTGATGAGGACTTATTGGGGAAATAATACATCAACCTACTATGTTAAGTGGGGAGAGCCGCTGACTCCTTATCTGGATAATAAGGGTGTGTCATCATGGCGTATAAGCCCATCTAATAACCTATTGGCCCGACTCAACTTCCCTATGCCAACCCAGGATACGACTGTTACTCAGGATACTATCGTATTATCTGCCCGGCCAACACTTTACTATATTGATGTTGATACTGGTGAAACGATCAATCAGGTAACTATTAATTCATCTGTTGGCAATACACTTAATATTACGGCACCGGTAGAAGGGTATAGTTTTGTTCGTATTGAGGGACAAAGACCTGGTGCGACTAGTATTAGAATTGACGGCAGTGATATTAGGGCCTACTATCGTAAAAAGAAATTCAATGTCACCTTTGTGACCAATAATGATGCTATCAGAGACTTTGTGTCAAATGTCGACTACAAATCAAAAGTAGAACCCCTTGTCCCAACTTCAATGGAGCAGTATGTGACCAAGAAAAAGGACGAATTCGGGGTCAGCTACGTCTTTACCGGCTGGTATGACAATGCGACTACAAGTGGTGAGCCCGTTGATTTTTCTGATGCACGGGTGCCATCTGGCGGCTTGGTCTACTACGCTGGCTGGGCTAAAGAGTATGTAGATGTAACGGTTCATAAAGATACGGTCCTAGATAACAGTGCGACAGATAAATATGTTTTATTGGTCAGCTCGGGTAATTCTGTCCTCAATCCGGATAATAAATATGCTGTTTTAGATAGTGGGGGTAATGTTGAGAAGGATGAGACTGGTACTCCGCTAGTTGATAGTAGCAAGGTATTTGATGGTGATCTAGAGGTTAATGACAAGATTAACTTTGATGGCAGTCTACTTGCGCCAACATGGTATAAATTAGTTAATGGTCGCCTAGAAAAGGCAAACTTAGCGGATGAAATTACTGAACCAGGAACGATCCTAGTACCTGTCTGGGAGTATCCAGCCAAGACAATCGTCTATAATGCTAACGGCGGTAGTGATGCGCCAGCTACAGATGACTTGCAATTTTTGGAAAATACAACGATTGTTGATCAAGGAAACATGAAAGCTCCAAGTGAGGAGCAAGTATTTACTGGTTGGAATACCTCACCTGATGGAAGTGGCAAGCGTTATACGCCTAGGGAAGTAATTGCATTTAATCAATTTTCTGGAAATACTTTGACTTTATATGCTCAATGGCGTCAGAATCCAGATTATAATTTTTCTACGATCACTTACAATCCAAATGGTGGTAATGGTCCAGTTGTTGAGAAACGTTACAAGGCCAACAGTCCGGTCTACATTAGAAATCAAGGCTACTGGCGTCCCGATCATAATTTGATTGGCTGGTCTACAAAAGAAGGTGCCGTTGAAGGAGACGAAAACTATGGCATCGGCGCCAAAATTCCAGCATCAAATGTGACGCTTTATGCGGTTTGGACTGAAAAGCTAACCGCACAAGCAGTAACACCAAACATCTTGGTAGATAAGACTGATGCAGGGGCAAAGTCGGTTGTAACTACTAATAAACTAAATGCCACCATTGTACCAAGCACTGATGCTTATGGCCTTTCAATAGATGAAAATGGCCATTTAGTCGGTAGAGCAGATGTCACGGATTGGAACGGCAGCCAAGATGAAGAGAGGAATATCAGTCTATCCGTTTCTGTAACATTAAAAGTAACACGACCAAATGGTAATTCTACTAATGAAGTTGTTACTGTTCAGGTGCCGATCCAAGTGCAACGGGATACGGATGGCGACGGGGAACCGGATGTGACGGACGTGGACGATGATGGCGACGGCCTTTCGGATGACCAGGATCAGAATCCGAAGCGTCGGGATACGACGGGGCCACTCATCAGTGCGTCGGATCAGACGGTCTTGGAGAAGACGCCATTTGAGATCGAGGTCAGCGTTAGCGATAATGACGATCCGAGCGCGAGGGTCACGGCAGTGACGGGCTTGCCAGCCGGTGTTAGCTACGATTCAGCAAGCGGTAAGATCAGCGGCTCGGCCGACCAAGAAATCTGGACGAGCGATGAGGACGAAAGTCATGCTTATCCTGTGACGATCGAGGCGATCGATGGCGCCGGCAATGCGACGACGAAGGAGATCACGATCCAAGTGCAACGGGATACGGATGGCGACGGGGAACCGGATGTGACGGACGTGGACGATGATGGCGACGGCCTTTCGGATGACCAGGATCAGAATC
Source organism: Streptococcus sp. ELY_137 (assembly GCF_058314515.1). Classification (NCBI taxonomy): domain Bacteria; kingdom Bacillati; phylum Bacillota; class Bacilli; order Lactobacillales; family Streptococcaceae; genus Streptococcus; species Streptococcus sp. ELY_137. Next base: position 14,220 of record NZ_JBZFUL010000006.1, on the reverse strand, counting down.
CGAAGCGTCGGGATACGACGGGGCCACNGGCGACGGGGAACCGGATGTGACGGACGTGGACGATGATGGCGACGGCCTTTCGGATGACCAGGATCAGAATCCGAAGCGTCGGGATACGACGGGGCCACTCATCAGTGCGTCGGATCAGACGGTCTTTCCAAATCGTACCCGAGTTCATAAAGATGGTGCTAAAGTTTCTTCATCAAAATCAAAGGAGGCTTTACCTAAAACGGGTGATTCTATTAATTACTTGCCATATCTAGGCGTAGCCTTCCTTTTAATTCCCTTTACTTTCTTCGGACTTGAAAAAAAGAAAAGAAATAATGGCAGAGACTAGAACATTATTAAGTTTTTAATATTTAAATCTGGAAAACGAGTCAGCTACAAAAGTGGCTGACTCGCTTTTTCTTATCCGCAAAAGATTAAAAGTAAAAATTTTTTTGTAAAAAATTTAATACTATCTAGTAAAAATTCATATAATTTGGTAAAATCATTAGAAGGTTGAAATAGTTTTTAATAACTTACTGTTTTAACCATCGAATATTTTTTTACAAAGGAGTTTTTTTCATGGAGAGAGAAACAAAATTGCATTACAAGATGCGAAAAGTTAAGAAGCGATGGGTGACTGTGGCCATTGCTACAGCAGCCATTTCAATGACAATGTTGGGAGTAAGCACTGTAAATGCGGACTCGGCAGTAGCTAATGAGGCATTGTCAGCGGATCAGGCTCTTGTGACTAGTCAAACAGAAGTTGTGAAACCCCAAACTGTAGCAGAGCAGCAAGTAGTTCAGGATGCTCCGGCAGCTCAAACTGCTCTTACTCAGCCTGAAGTTGGGGAAAGTGCTGATCTTTCAGTAAACAAGGGTGCTGATCAAGCCAATGTCACAAACCAAGTCAGTCAAGCTCCTGTTGAAGAGAGACAGGTACAAACCACTCAAACGGCTGTGGCTCAACCAAGGGCTGCTAGACAAGTTAACCGTTTGGTGCAGGCCCCAGCAACGGTCAAGACAGATGTTAACCAGTTGGTTGCTGAAACGCCTGAGCTAACGACTCCTCAGCTTGACAATTTAAGCTTATCTAAGTTAGTACAAACACCGTCAGCAAATGATTTTGCCGTCAATAATCAAGCTTACAGCAATCAGGCTAGCAGTTTTGAAACAGTTGATAATTATCTGACAGCTGACTCTTGGTATCGTCCTAAGGCTATCTTGAAAGATGGCCAAACGTGGGTGGCCAGTGGTGAAAATGATTTTCGCCCTATCCTGATGTCATGGTGGCCAGATACAGCGACCAAGGCTGCCTATGTTAATTTCTGGGTTAAGGAAGGCCTAATTTCTGGCAGCTACACACAAAGTTCCCGTAACCTTGATAGTGCTGCCCAAACTATTCAGGCTGCTATTGAAAAGAGAATTTCTTCCGAAGGTAATACGACTTGGTTGCGCAATAAGATGAGTCAGTTTGTTCAATCGCAGTCTCAGTGGAATATCAATTCGGAAAATCCAACAGCTTACCCTAATCAGGACCACTTCCAAGGGGGAGCCTTACTCTTTAGCAATAACGATGCAACGGCCCATGCTAACTCAGATTGGCGTTTGCTCAACCGCAATCCTACTCAGCAAAATGGTCGCGTCAATTACCATAAATCTTCTTATGGTGGTTATGAGTTACTTTTAGCGAACGATGTTGATAATTCTAACCCAATCGTTCAAGCTGAACAACTCAACCATTTCCATTACCTCATGAACTGGGGCGAAATTGTTATGGGTGATAAAGAAGCTAACTTTGATGGCGTTCGGGTTGATGCAGTGGATAATGTCGATGCTGATCTCCTGCAGATTCAGCGCGATTACTACAAGGCAAAATACGGCATTGACCAAAATGAAAAGAATGCCATTGATCACTTGTCAATCTTAGAAGCTTGGTCTGGTAATGATAATGATTATGTCAGGGATCAGGATAATTTCTCCTTGTCTATTGATAATGACCAACGCAGTGCCATGTTGAGAGCTTTTGGCTATGCAACAGCCTACCGCAGCGATTTAAGCACTTTGGCGACAGCTGGCTTGAAAAATCGTAGTCAAACCAACAGCGGTGACCCTATTCCTAATTATGTTTTTATTCGTGCCCATGACTCCGAAGTTCAGACACGGATTGCCAGCATCATCCGGGAGCGTTTAGGAAAAGCGAATACCGATGGTCTAACCAATATCACCTTGGATGACTTGGAAAAGGCCTTCGCTATCTATAATAAAGATATGTACGCAACGGATAAGCAGTACTATATCAACAACCTTCCAATGGCCTATGCTTGGATGCTGCAAAATAAAGATACAGTGACCCGTGTTTACTACGGTGATATGTACACAGATGACGGCCAATACATGGCTACAAAGACCCCGTTCTACAATGCCATTGAAACCATGCTCAAGGCACGTATCAAGTACGTTGCTGGCGGTCAAACTGCTGGTTACAATCAGGATTGGAATGGTGGAGTCTTGACCTCAGTCCGTTATGGTAAGGGAGCCAACAGTGCTACTGACCGCGGAACTAGTGAGACACGTACATCTGGTATGGCTCTTTTGATTAATAACATGCCTAACTTCCAAGCTTACCGCGGTGTGACTCTCAATATGGGAGCTGCCCACACTAATCAAGCTTATCGTCCCCTCTTGCTTTCAACGTCAACAGGTATTGCGACTTATTTGAATGACAGTGATGTTAAGAGTAGTCAGTACAAGTACACAGACAGTCAGGGACGACTGACCTTCAATGCCTCAGAGCTCCATGGTGTAGCTAATGCACAAGTTTCAGGGATGATTCAGGTTTGGGTACCAGTCGGTGCTGCTGACAATCAGGATGTTCGTATTGCTCCTAGCACTAGCCGTAACAAATCATCTGATATCTATACTCAGAGCGATGCCTTGGATTCCCAAGTGATCTATGAAGGCTTCTCCAACTTCCAAGCTTTTGCTAAGACACCTGAACAGTATACCAATGCGGTGATTGCTAAGAATGCAGACCTCTTTAAATCATGGGGCATTACCCAATTTGAAATGGCACCGCAGTATGTGTCATCAGAAGACGGTACCTTCCTGGATTCCGTTGTTTTAAATGGTTATGCTTTTAGCGATCGCTACGACTTGGCCATGAGTAAGAACAACAAGTATGGCTCCAAAGAAGATTTAGCTAATGCTATTAAGAGTTTGCACCAAGCTGGTATCAAGGTTCTTTCTGACTGGGTACCGGATCAGATGTATAATTTGCCAGGCAAAGAAGTCGTAACTGCAACCCGGGTTGACCAATACGGTAGACCTAAGGCTGGTGCGACGATCAACAAGACACCTTATGTAGTTAATACCAAGACTTATGGTGATTACCAAGAGCAGTATGGCGGTAAATTCTTAGATGAACTGCAAAAGCTCTACCCAAGTCTCTTTACGACCAAGCAAATTTCAACAGGAAAACCAATCGATGGTTCGGTTAAGATTACTAATTGGTCGGCTAAGTACTTCAATGGTTCTAATATCTTAGGGCGTGGGGCTAAATATGTGCTCGGCGACAGCAAGGGTTACTTCAATCTGACAGATAACAAGCTCTATTTACCAACGGCTCTGCTTAGCAAGTCAACAAATCCGTCACAACCATCTCAGCCGTCACAACCGTCAAGGCCATCCGAGCCTTCAAAGCCATCTGTTTCAGGTATTTCTCATGATGGTAAGGGCTATGTTTACTATAAGAATGGTGTGCAGGCTAAATCTAGCTTTATCACTGAAAATAATAACCTGTATTACTTTGATCAAAAGGGATACATGGTTACAGGTATGCAAAAGATTAACGGTGCAACTTATTACTTCGGAAAAGATGGTAAGGCTCTGAAAGATGGCATCTATACGGATAATGCTGGTAAAAGCTATTACTTCAACAGTCAAGGAAAACGCCTTGAAAATGGCTACTATCCATTTGGCGATAAATGGCGTCATTTTGAAAATGGTGTCATGGCTGTAGGCCTAACTCAAGTCAAAGGTAAATCTAAGACTTACACCCAATACTATGATGCTCAAGGTTTCCAAGTCAAAGGGGAGTTGGTAACTGATAAAGATGGTAAGGTGAGATATTTCGATAAGCAGTATGGTAATATGGCTATTAATCAGTTTATCACCAATGCGCAAGGGAAAAAATCTTACTTTACTGGAGATGGTACGCGTTACGAAAATGGCTACTATCAATTTGGTAATAAATGGCGTCATTTCACCAACGGCATTATGGATGTTGGCTTGACTCAAGTCAAAGGTAAGTACAAGACTTACACCCAATTCTACGACTCTTACGGTTTCCAAGTTAAGGGCAGTTTTATTACTGACGATAACGGCAAGATAAGATATTTCGATAAAGAATATGGAAATATGGTTTCTAACGAGTTCGTCAAAAATTCAGATGGTGAAACTTTCTATCTTGATAAAAATGGTATTGCCGTAACTGGTTGGCAGGTTATCGATGGACAGCGACTTTACTTTAATACGAATGGTGTTTTAGTTCAAAGGTCAAAACAATCTCGTAATCAGAGATATGAGCGTCCTCGTTATCAAGATCGCCATTCCTTAAGCCGATACTTTTATCGCTATCCGCGTCACTCTGAAAGAAACCGTTACAGTTATGGTTTCAGAAATGATGGGTTCCATGGTATCCGTAATTTCTTCCGCTGGGATAGATTTTAATAGCTGGTATTAATAGATAAAAGTCGATTATATAAGCAGAAAAAATGCTTTAAAAGGCTAGATTGGTGCAAACCACTAGTCTTTTTTGATATAATATTTTTATGACATTACCTAAGGACTTTATTGGAAAATATCAAGCAATTTTAGGAGATGACAGTGATGATTTCTTAGCAAGTTTGCAGCACGAAGCTGTTCCGGCTTTTCGATTGAATCCCTTGAAAAAAGTGCAGCAGAGTTTTCCTGATGCGATTCCTCATACACCTTGGGGCTATTATGGGAAGATCTCGGGAAAATCTATTGCGCATGTTACTGGTTTGGTCTATTCGCAGGAACCCGCTGCCCAAATGGTAGGGCAGGTTGCTGCTCCGACCAAGGGGATGAAGGTCTTAGATTTGGCGGCTGCTCCTGGTGGTAAGACGACCCATCTGCTCAGCTATTTAGATAATACTGGTCTGCTTATCAGCAACGATATCTCTAAAAAACGCAGCAAGATTTTGGCAGAAAATGTTGAACGCTTTGGTGCGCGCAATGCCGTGGTTACAAATGAGCCCCCCCAGCGTTTAGCCAAGGTCTTTCAGGATTATTTTGACCTGATTGTCCTTGATGCGCCCTGCTCTGGTGAAGGAATGTTCCGTAAGGATACAGATGCTATCCAATATTGGCATCAGGATTATCCTGCCCAATGTGCTGGCTTGCAAAAAGAGATTTTAAGGGAGGCTATGACCATGTTAGCTCCTGGTGGCCGTCTCATTTATTCGACTTGTACTTGGGCCCCTGAAGAGAATGAAGACATCATTTCTTGGCTTTTAGAACAATATGCTGATTTAAGCCTGCTTCCGGTAGAAAAAATGAATGGGATGGTTGATGGCATTGATATGCCTGAAACCGCTCGAATGTATCCTCATCATTTTAAGGGTGAAGGGCAGTTCATCGCTCATCTGCAAGATAGGCGGCCTGCGCTCAAGAAGCCCCTAAAAGTCAAATCTCCTAGGAGCAATTTGACTCAGGAGCAGAAGCGCCTCTGGCAGGATTTTGCGGATCAGCTACTAAACATCGAGCTAACAGGTATACTGCAGACCTTCGGCGATGAGCTCTACTGTCTTCCTAAAGGCTTACCCGATTTGTCGGGCTTAAAGATAGCCCGCAATGGCCTCCATCTTGGAACCTTCAAAAAGAAGCGATTTGAGCCCTCCTTTGCGCTTGGTGTGGCTTTAACGAGTGACCAAGTGACCCAGACAGTATCGCTCGATGATCAACAATTCCGCACCTATGTTTCTGGTAATACTCTCACCTTAGATCCCCCTGTGACCAATGGCTGGTATCAGATTTTAGCAGGCGGTAATGGTTTGGGATTTGCGAAAGTTGTCGGAAGCACTTTGAAGAATTCTTATCCAAAAGGATTGAGATTTCAAGGGCAGATGTAACAGTTTTGTTACAATGAAAACTGGTATATCCAAAATAAAGGTAATGTGTTATCATTAGAAGTGGAGGTTTGATGCTTCCAATTATATATTACAATCGCTTGATTTTAGAACTAAATTGACAGGAATTGAAGATGAAAAAATGGAATAAAAAACGTTTACTTCTCCTTGCCATGATGGGGACAGCTCTCTTTTGTCTGTCCGCCTGCGCTAGCTGGATTGATCGAGGGGAGAATATCACTTCCGTCGGGTCAACCGCCCTGCAGCCTTTGGTAGAAGGAGCAGCTGATAGCTTCTCTGAAAAGAATCAAGGTAAGATTATCAACGTTCAAGGTGGTGGTTCTGGAACGGGGCTGTCCCAAGTTCAGTCCGGTGCTGTCCAGATCGGTAACAGCGATGTCTTTGCTGAGGAAAAAAGTGGTATTGATGCCAGCAAATTAGTTGACCACCAGGTTGCTGTCGCAGGGATTGCCGTTATCGCGAATAAAGAGGTAGGAATGAAAAATCTAACACCGGAGCAGCTGCAAAAAATCTTTACCGGTGAATATACCAATTGGAAACAATTAGGTGGCAAGGACTTAGAAATTACTATTATCAATCGCGCAGCAGGTTCAGGAACACGCTCAACCTTTGACAGTGTTATTATGAAGGATAAAGATAGTAAACAAAGTCAGGAGCAGGATTCAAACGGTATGGTGCGTTCTATCGTGTCACAAACACCGGGGGCTATCTCGTATTTGGCTTTTGCCTATGTTGATGATAGCGTAGCAACAGTTAACCTTAATGGCCATGCCCCGACTGCCAAAAATGTTACTACTAACGACTGGCCTCTCTGGTCTTATGAACACATGTATACTAGGGGAAAAGCTACAGGCCTAACCAAGGAATTTTTGAAGTATATTCTCAGCGATGAGGTTCAAAATGGAGTGGTTAAGGATATGGGCTACATTTCCATCAATGACATGAAAGTCATCAAGGATGCAGATGGTAATGTGACTGCAAAATAAGAGGAGTTTTCATGAAAAAACAGGATTTGGCGACGCAATTAACCTCGCCATCGAAAAATTCACGGCTGGAAAAATTTGGTAAGACTATCACCTTTCTTTGCTTAATGCTGATTGCTTTCATTGTGGCCATGATTTTAGTTTTTGTCGCTCAAAAAGGTTTGTCTACCTTCTTTGTTGATGGTGTCAATATCTTTGATTTCCTATTTGGAAAAAATTGGAAGCCGTCAGTTAAAGATGCTCACGGTCAGTATATGATGGGGGCTCTACCGATGATTACAGGATCCTTCATCGTTACTATTTTATCAGCCTTGATCGCGACACCGTTTGCAATTGGAGCTGCTATCTTTATGACAGAGATCTCTCCTAAACGGGGAGCACGCCTACTTCAGCCTGCTATTGAACTTTTGACAGGGATTCCATCAGTAGTCTATGGTTTTATTGGTTTGCAAGTAGTTGTACCGGCTGTGCGGACCCTTTTTGGCGGCACGGGGTTTGGGATTCTTTCGGGAGTTTTTGTACTCTTCGTCATGATTCTGCCCACTGTTACCTTTATGACAACAGATAGCCTGCGTTCAGTTCCCCGCCACTACCGCGAAGCTAGTCTGGCTATGGGGGCAACACGCTGGCAAACGATTTGGCGTGTCATCCTGCATGCTGCTAAGCCAGGTATTTTCACAGCTGTTGTCTTTGGAATGGCGCGCGCTTTTGGTGAGGCGTTAGCTATCCAGATGGTTGTCGGAAATTCAGCCGTCATGCCAACTTCGTTGATTACTCCAGCGTCAACCTTAACGTCAGTTCTAACCATGGGGATCGGAAATACTGTTATGGGAACAGTTCAGAACAATGTTCTCTGGTCTTTGGCTTTGGTTCTGCTGATTATGAGTCTGGCCTTTAATATGCTGATGAGGTTCATTACTAGGGAGAAAAAGGTAAACTATGAACGCTAAACAATTTGATAAAATTATGACAGCAATTCTCTATACGATTGCTGGTATCATTGTTACCATACTGGCTGCTTTGATTCTCTACATTCTGCTCAGAGGACTGCCGCATGTCAGTTGGCATTTCCTGACAGGAAAGTCTTCTTCATATGAAGCTGGTGGTGGTATCGGTATTCAGCTTTATAATTCTCTCTTTTTGCTGGTTATTACGCTGATTATTTCTATTCCTCTTTCTACAGGTGCTGGAATTTATCTGGCTGAGTATGCTAAAAAGGGACGCTTGACAGATTTTATCAGAACCTGTATTGAGATTTTGTCATCACTACCATCGGTTGTTGTGGGGCTCTTTGGTTATCTGATTTTTGTTGTTCAGTTTCAATACGGTTTCTCCATTATCTCCGGTGCTCTGGCTCTAACTGTCTTTAACTTACCGCAGATGACGCGGACAGTCGAGGATAGTTTGCGAAATGTCCATCATACCCAACGTGAAGCAGGATTGGCATTGGGACTTTCTCGTTGGGAAACGGTGCTTCATGTGGTTATTCCCGAAGCAATTCCTAGTATCGTTACAGGTGTTGTACTAGCTTCTGGACGTATCTTTGGTGAAGCGGCAGCGCTTATCTATACAGCGGGGCAGTCAGCGCCTGCTCTAGACTGGGGCAACTGGAATCCTTTAAGTGTTACCAGTCCTATTTCCATTTTTAGGCAGTCGGAAACACTGGCTGTTCATATCTGGAAGGTCAACAGTGAAGGCACCATTCCTGATGCGACTATGGTGTCAGCTGGTAGTGCCGCAATCCTTCTAATTTTCATTTTAATCTTTAATTTATCTGCTCGCTATCTGGGCAAGAAATTACATGCTCGCTTGACATCAGCGAAATAAGGGAATATATATGGCAGAATATAATTGGAATGAGCGTCATATCATGACCTTTGAAGGCAAGGAATTGGCACTTGAGACCAAGGACTTGCATGTTTACTATGGCCAAAATGAGGCCATCAAGGGTATTGATATGCAGTTTGAAAAAAATAAAATTACGGCCTTTATTGGTCCATCCGGCTGCGGGAAATCAACTTTCTTGCGCAGTCTCAATCGTATGAATGATACTATTGATATTGCTAAGGTGACGGGTGAAATTTGGTATGAAGGGATTGACATCAATCGGCCCGAAATCAATGTTTATGCTATGCGTAAACATATCGGTATGGTTTTTCAACGTCCTAATCCCTTTGCTAAATCCATCTATAAAAATATCACCTTTGCTCACGAACGTGCTGGTGTGAAAGATAAACAGACCCTAGATGAGATCGTTGAAACATCGCTTAAACAGGCAGCTCTTTGGGATCAAGTCAAAGACGATTTGCATAAATCTGCCTTCACCTTGTCTGGTGGACAGCAGCAGCGTCTTTGCATCGCTCGGGCTATTTCGGTTAAGCCGGATATTCTCTTAATGGATGAACCTGCTTCAGCTCTTGATCCCATTGCTACCATGCAGCTGGAAGAAACAATGGCTGAACTCAAGAAGGATTATTCGATTATTATCGTTACCCATAATATGCAACAGGCTGCCCGTGTCAGCGACTATACAGCCTTCTTTTACTTAGGTGATTTGATTGAGTATGACAAGACGGCTAAGATTTTCCAAAATGCGCAGTGTCAATCAACCAGCGACTATGTCTCTGGTCGCTTCGGATAGAAAGGAATCTTATGACAGAACCTATTTTACAGGTCAAGGACCTGTCAGTCTACTATAATCAGAAGAAAGCCCTGAATAATATTACTATGGATTTCTTGCCTAATGAGATCACCACCCTGATTGGACCCTCTGGTTCAGGTAAATCAACTCTGCTGCGGGCCATCAATCGTATGGGGGATCTCAATCCCGAGGTGACCTTGACGGGAGCTATTACATATAATGGCCACAATATTTACGGACCAAGAACTGATACGGTGGAACTGCGTAAGGAAATCGGCATGGTCTTTCAGCAGCCCAACCCTTTTCCTATGACTATTTACGAAAATGTTACCTATGGTCTTCGTATCAAAGGAGTCAAGGATAAGGCCGTTCTAGACGAGGCAGTAGAGACATCCTTGATCGGAGCTTCTATCTGGAATGAGGTTAAAGATCGTCTTCACGATTCAGCCTTGGGTCTGTCTGGCGGACAGCAGCAGAGAGTTTGTATCGCCCGTGTATTGGCAACTAGTCCCAAAATTATTTTAATGGACGAGCCGACATCGGCTCTTGATCCAATTTCTTCAGGGAAGATTGAAGAAACGCTCTATGGTCTAAAAGACCAGTACACTATGCTTATTGTGACCCGCTCCATGCAGCAGGCGTCGCGGATTTCTGATAGAACAGGTTTCTTCTTGGCCGGTGATTTAGTTGAATTCAATTCAACCAAGGAAATGTTCCTCAATCCTGCCCATGAAGAGACTGAAGATTATATCAGTGGTAAATTTGGCTAGGCTGACTAGGCAATCATTATCGAATAGATAGGAAAGCGATTTTATGTTACGTACACAATTTGAAGAAGAATTAGATAAATTGCACAATCAGTTTTATGCAATGGGGACTGAGGTCAGTTCCCAAATCAGTAAGACCGTTCGCGCCTTCATCAGTCACGATCGTGAATTGGCGAAAGAGGTCATTGAGTCTGACGATGTTGTCAATAATTATGAAACCAAGCTGGAAAAAAAATCCTTGGAAATCATCGCCCTGCAGCAGCCAGTCTCAACAGATTTACGTTCAGTGATTACTGTGCTCAAGGCCTCCAGTGATGTTGAGCGCATGGGGGATCACGCTTCAGCTATTGCCAAGGCTACTATCCGCATGAAGGGTGAGGAGCGTATCCAAGAAGTTGAAGAGGCCATCAATAAGATGGGACGTGCGGTTCGTGATATGGTAGAAGAAGCGTTGAATGTATATATCAAAGCTGATGAAGCAGCAGCCTATGAAGTAGCTGCACATGATGAGCATATTGACGACCTTTTCGTTGAAACACAGAACCTAACCGTTGAAGCGATCCGCCAGAATCCAGATGCTGCTTTTGCGGCCAAGGAGTATTTCCAAGTTCTGATGTATCTGGAACGGATTGGGGACTATGCTCGTAACCTCTGTGAATGGGTTGTCTACCTCAAAACAGGAAAAATTGTCGAACTTTAGTAATGGATATGTTATAATTGGGGCTGGGACGCGAGTTCTAGCCCTTAACCTTGGTCTGTTCTTGCATAGTGTGGCAGTGACAAAATGTAATAGAATCTTTAAAAGAATGAAGGAGTTTTATGAATTCTGTAGAGCACTTTATTGAAAAATTTGTACCCGAAAATTACAATATTTTCTTAGACATTAACCGCGAAGAAAAGACTTTTTCAGGTAATGTAGCTATCAGTGGTGAAGCACTTGATTATCAGGTATCTTTTCATCAAAAGGGTTTGAGTGTGAGCTCAGTCCTTTTGGACAATCAGGCTGTTGAATTTACCTTAGATGACGAGCATGAGGCTGTTCATCTCAATTTATCTGAGACAGGCAGTATGACCCTGGTGTTAGAATTCTCCGGCCAAATTACAGACAATATGACTGGTATCTATCCATCCTATTATACGGTTGATGGGGTTAAAAAAGAGATTATTGCGACCCAGTTTGAAAGCCATTTCGCCCGTGAAGCTTTTCCATCTATTGATGAACCTGAGGCTAAGGCCAGCTTTGATTTGGCTATCAAATTTGACCAAGCGGACGGTGAAATCGTACTGTCTAACATGCCAGAAACAAATGTTGAATTGCGTCAGGAAACGGGTGTTTGGACCTTTGATACAACACCGCGCATGTCTTCCTACCTCTTGGCTTTTGCCCTAGGAGACTTGCAGAGTAAGAAAGCAAGCACCAAAAATGGCACAGAGGTGGGGATTTTTGCAACTAAAGCTCACCAGCCTTCTTCGTTAGATTTTGCTCTAGATATTGCTGTACGTGTTATTGATTTTTATGAGGACTACTACGGTGTGGCTTACCCTCTTTCTCATTCTTACCATATTGCTCTGCCTGATTTTTCAGCAGGTGCTATGGAAAATTGGGGCTTGATAACCTACCGTGAAGTTTACCTAGTGGTTGATGACAATTCAACCGTCAGCAGTCGCCAACAGGTCGCTTTAGTCGTAGCGCATGAGCTAGCTCATCAATGGTTTGGTAATCTGGTCACCATGAAATGGTGGGATGATCTCTGGTTGAATGAATCCTTTGCCAATATGATGGAATACGTTTCGGTTGATGCTATCGAGCCAGATTGGAATATCTTTGAAGATTTCCAAACAACTGGCGTACCCTTGGCTCTCAAACGTGACGCTACCGATGGTGTCCAGTCTGTCCACGTTGATGTCAACCATCCTGATGAGATCAACACTCTTTTTGATCCGGCTATTGTTTACGCCAAGGGAAGTCGCCTCATGCATATGCTGCGCCGCTGGTTGGGAGATGCAGCATTTGCATCTGGTTTGAAAGCTTACTTTGAAAAGCATCAGTACGGCAATACTGTTGGGCGTGATCTTTGGAATGCTTTGTCAGCTGCCTCTGATAAAGATGTTGCTAGTTTTATGACTGCCTGGTTGGAGCAGCCTGGATATCCTCTCGTGACTGTTAAAGTTGTTGATGACACTTTGATTGTGAGTCAAAAACAATTCTTTATTGGGGAGCATGAAAAGCAGCAGCGCCTCTGGCAAATCCCCTTAAATAGCAACTGGTCAGGCTTGCCAGAAACACTTTCCCAAGAAAGTATTGAAATTCCTAACTATTCCAGTTTAGCTTCTCAAAATCAGGGGGCTCTGCGTTTGAATACCGGCAATACTGCCCACTATATCACTCACTATCAAGATGAATTGTGGGACGCTATCTTGGACGAGTTCGCAGCTTTAGATAAGACTTCTAAACTGCAGGTCCTCCAAGAGCGCAGACTTCTGGCTGAGAGCGGAGAGATTTCTTATGCAGATTTAGTTCCTCTTTTGAACAAACTGCCTGAAGAAACCTCTTATATGGTGGCCGCAGCCGGTGAGCAAATTGTGTCCGGGCTGGACCATTTTATTGACGAAGGAACACCAGCAGAACATTCCTTCAAACAGCTAATTGAGGAAGTTGCAGGACAAAATTTTGTTCGTCTTGGTTATGATAAAAAGCCAGGCGAAGCAGATGAAGATGAAATGGTCCGCCAATCGGCTATCCGTCTGATGCTTAAGACAGATAATAACAGTGCTGTAGCGCAGGCTCATGCTATATTCCAAGAATATAAAGAGAGATTAGAGGACTTGCCGGCTTCCATTCGTGCTTCTGTCTTGACTAATGAAATGAAACATGCTGAGACTCCAGCCTTGGTTGAGCAGTACTTGGCAGCTTACGTTGCTAGCAATGATGGTAACTTTAAACGTCAAATAGCTAATGCGCTCTCTTATACTAAGGATTCAGCGACTCTGACACATATCTTGACTCAGTGGAAGGATAAGGATGTCGTGAAGCCGCAAGATCTATCCACTTGGTATGCTTATTTCCTCATGCGCCCTTTCACTCAAATGATTGTCTGGAATTGGGCTAAGGACAATTGGGATTGGATAAAGGCCACATTAGGTGGAGATATGAGTTTTGATAAGTTTGTTATTTACCCTTCAAATAATTTTAAAACTCCAGAAGCTCTGACAGAATATAAGGCCTTCTTTGAACCGCAATTAAATGACAAGGCGATTGCACGCAATATCACAATGGGAATTAAAGAAATTTCAGCTCGTCTTGATCTGATTCAAAAGGATAAGGCAGCTGTTGAGACTGCAATTCAAGCAGCAGTTGGTTAAATTGAGTAAGGCTAACCTTAGCTGGCATGTCCTCTAAGGAAGTCTTACTCTTTTTGATTTTATGCTCTTTGAATATACTATGCTGTCAAATCTTTTTACCCTATTGCCAATTCCGCACAACTAATTGTGTTCAAAAGATCTCCTGATTTTTTGAAACTATCATTTGCATAATCGAGGATAAGAGATGAATTGCAATAATAAGTGCAACTTTTTTAAAACTCATTCAACAGTGCCTCAAAAGCTGTTCTGTAACCTAAACATTTTCGTGGGCGTTGGTTAATTTCAACTAAAGCTGAATACAATTCCTC
>NZ_JBZFUL010000005.1:0-161116 GCF_058314515.1 Streptococcus sp. ELY_137 | reverse complement strand
GGGCTGCTGGCTGAGACGACGTTGCAGTTGGTAGGACCTGAACACTAGCAGGATTGACCGATTGAACGGACGGCTGAGCAGAGCCTGTCAGGGATTGAGAAGCCATCTCCCTAAACTGGTCAGGTATGTGTTGGGGCAGCGGATAATCTTTAAATGGCTGATACTGTCCATTAGCACCAGTGCTTGAGCGTCTGAATAATTGTCTAAAGAACTGAAACATGGCTGATCCCTCACAAAATTGAACGAATAGCCTGAGCCTGATGGGCATCAACAGTCTCAAATTCACTGGCAACACTGTGAATATTTGAAGAAGCATGACTCAGCAGTTCAGAGATCGCTTCTCGGGCTGATTTAACCGTCTCCAGCGCTTCATGCGCCTTAGTATTGCCGGCCACAGTCGTGGCGTCATCCTTGGCTACTTCACCCAAACCACCCAGCGCACCTCCCTTGGATGAAAACTGACTGGCATGCAATTGAGCGGCAGATAAACTACTTTTAATTTCCATAAATTAACCTTATTCTAACAATTTTTTCTATAAATAGCTTATTTAAAAAGTGATAAGAAATACTTCTATTCATAAACTATTGTCAATATTTTAACACTTATTCATATTTTGTCCAGTCGATCTATCCTTTTATAGACTGTTAAATATGCTTTTTAATCTATATCCTACTAATAGTATTTTGGGAGATAAGTAAATGGATTTAGATCAAAAGATTGCAAGGAAAATTTCTCAAATTCGAAACGATTTGGGGATGACTCAAGAGGAACTAGCCGAATATTCCGAATTAGACGTTTCTTCTTTTGCCAAAATAGAACGTGGTGAGCGTTCTAACATTAAAATCAATACCTTAGAAAAAATTTTAAAGGGACTTAACCTCCTGCCTTCTGAATTTTTTAGTGAAATTGAAGATGAAAGGTCACGAACACATTTTTCTAGAAAACTTGAATTAGAATTTGAAAAGCTAAACGATGAGCAAAAGAAAATCTATTTTGACATCTTCCAAAAGATTTTAAGGGCTCATCATAAATAATGGATTAGATAAGGTCTAAAATATAAAAAACGAATAATTTACCGCTTTTTAAAGCAAAAAGGGCATATTATTCGTTTTTTTGTATAACTTTTATCATTTATAGATTATTATTATTGAATATTTTAAGATCATCAACTTTTTAGTGAACTCCATGATTTAGCAGAGGAAGTTTAAGTATAAGAAATTTATTTAAAGGTATCCTTATCAGCGTGTCGCATACTTCATTCGTAAGACTCGCTCTTGCTGTTTGCTTAGGCGTAAGAGGATAACAACCTTATCCACACTCATATTACTCTCTAACAAGCGCTCGGCTGCCATCATCAGGCCGTTTTCAATCCCCATTTTAAGGACGGGATTTTCCTTATCATTGGCATCAAAGAAGAACTTGCTGTTGGGAAGATCAAAGAGGATTTTTACTGCTCCAAAGAGTTGCTCAAAATTATCAATGGCAACATCATAAACAGGTTTGGTCCCCGACTTGAGCTTTCTGCCACGGTGATTGAACCACATAGCTTGCCAACCGCTCTTTTTGGCACCAACAACATCATTGTCATACGAGTCTCCAACATAAAGCGTTGTAGCTGGGGTCATATCGAACTGTTCAGCCGCCAGATTAAAAATTTCTTTATCTGGCTTTTGGAAACCTGTCGCCTGACTGACCAAGACCCTCTTGGGATCGACATAGTCGTAGAGTCCCAGCTTGCGTACTTTTTTTAGCTGATGCTCAGTTGGCCCATTGGTAATGACTCCCATGGTTACCCCTTTTTCTTTTAGAAAATCGAGAGTCATCCGCATTTCGTCCAGCATGGTAATATTTTCTAATTCGTGCTCATACACTTCTTGGAAGCGGCTGCCTGCCGTTTCATCTATCTCGCGGTAGCCAAATTCTAAGAGGGTTTCCTTGCAGCGCCAAAAACGGAAATACTCTGTTGTCCATTCGCCAGCCATGACACGAGGAAAACCGATGTCAGAATAATGACGGAACTTGATATAAGCTTGGTTTATTTGGCTCATGTCAAAGTCTGGAAAGCACTGCTCCATAGCTAAACGATAGGGAGCTTGCTGGTCATAAATAGTATCATCAACATCAAAAACAATAGAAGTAATCATGACAGACCTTTCGAATTTTATTCTTCAAAATTATACTACCTTTTTTAAAGATTGACAAACGCTAATTATCAGTCACAATATTACTAAAATCAGTCTTTAGGTCTTGATTTTCAGTCTCTTTAATAGCATAACAGTTCCTGTTGGTATCTTGGGAGCAGAGAACTTCAGAATTATCGGAAGCATTAATCATAAAAAATGCAGCGATGAACGCTAATTCTATTGCCATACCAGTACTCATAACCACCCATAATCATCTCATCACTGCTAATCCTACTGCCATCCCGCCAGTGGACGAAAAAACTGACAGAAATCTGTTCATAATCAAGCAATCAGGCTGCTTCATGTTTTTACCCTAAACCATCACAAATCAGCTAACTTCTTTTTATCAAGATACAAAGCCGTTAAGCACTCCAAAGAAAAATAAGGGCAAATACTGATTGCCACCTGCTGTGCGCAAGGCTTAAAAATGACCAAGTCTCTACTATTAAGCGAAAAATTATGATAAAATATTGTGGAGTAACTTCTGGAGGAAAAACATGTCACAGCAACATCATGAAGATTTAAATGACCAAGAGCTTGTTCGCCGAGAAAAGATGGCGGCGTTGGCCGAACAGGGAGTCGATCCTTTTGGAAGGCGTTTCGATAGGACGGCGAACTCTGCCCAGCTAAAAACAAAATATGATAGCAAATCTAAAGAAGAGTTGCATGAGCTTAACGAAACCGCTACTATTGCTGGCCGCCTCATGACCAAACGTGGTAAAGGTAAAGTCGGCTTCGCCCACCTGCAAGATCGGGAAGGGCAAATTCAAATCTATGTCCGTAAGGATGCCGTTGGTGATGAAAACTACCAAATTTTCAAAAAGGCGGATATTGGCGACTTCTTGGGCGTTGAGGGTGAAGTCATGCGAACCGATATGGGAGAACTTTCTATCAAGGCAACTCATATTACGCATCTGTCCAAGGCTCTGCGTCCCCTGCCTGAAAAATTCCACGGTCTAACAGATGTGGAAACCAAGTACCGCAAGCGCTACTTGGATCTGATTACCAATCGTAACAGCTTCGAACGCTTTGTCACTCGCTCACAAATCATTTCTGAAATTCGCCGTTATCTGGACAGTCTTGACTTCTTGGAAGTTGAAACACCTGTTCTTCACAACGAGGCTGGAGGGGCGGCGGCTAAGCCATTTATTACCCACCACAACGCTCAGGATATGGACATGGTACTGCGGATTGCAACCGAACTCCACCTCAAACGCCTGATTGTCGGTGGTATGGAGCGTGTTTATGAAATTGGCCGAATCTTCCGCAACGAAGGAATGGATGCTACCCATAATCCTGAATTTACCTCCATTGAAGTCTATCAGGCCTATGCAGATTTCAATGATATCATGGACTTGACTGAGGGGATTATCCAGCATGCTGCTAAAGCTGTTAAGGGAGACGCTTCTGTTGTCTACCAAGGTACTGAAATCAAAATCAACAAGCCCTTCAAACGCGTACATATGATTGACGCTATCAAGGAAGTAACAGGAGTTGATTTCTGGCAGGAAATGACTTTGGAAGAAGTTCAAGACTTGGCACGAGAAAAAAATGTTCCACTAGAAAGACACTTTACATCTGTCGGACATATTATCAATGCCTTTTTTGAAGAATTTGTTGAAGAAACACTTATTCAGCCAACCTTTGTCTACGGACATCCAGTTGAAGTCTCTCCTCTGGCTAAGAAAAATGCAGATGATCCGCGCTTCACTGATCGTTTTGAACTCTTTATCATGGCCAATGAATACGGCAATGCCTTTACCGAGTTAAATGATCCAATTGATCAGTTAGAACGTTTCAAGGCTCAGGCAGCTGCCAAAGAACTTGGTGATGATGAGGCTACTGGCATCGACTATGATTATATCGAAGCACTTGAATACGGTATGCCGCCAACAGGCGGACTGGGCATCGGTGTTGACCGTTTAGTTATGCTCTTAACAGATACAACTACCATCCGCGACGTATTGTTGTTCCCTACGATGAAATAAATTCAAAGAGGTTGAGACAAAAGTTCTCAACCTTATTATTTGGTCAATTTTATTTGCTAGGCGCAGTGATTGACATCCAATTCTATGAACGCTAGTTCATCTTATCTCCAAGCTCCAAAGGTCCGGGGGACCTTTGGAGCTATGTGGAGGTGGGTTAAAAAGAAATAAAGCTTGCAAGGCAAGTGTCAAAATACTCCGATGGAGTTTGGCAGTCTGGGGATAGACTGCCACCTAAAAACAGGAAAGTGGCAGAGGCCTAAGCCTTAAGATAAGAGAGCGAGGAAAATCAAAATCGTGATTTTATCACGAATTATTGGTTCCTGTCCCACTCTCTTTATTCTCTAAGTCATATAAAAACCGCGATTGAATAACGAGCAAGCGCGGCCTTGGTTTTTGTGATAAAGATTATGCTTTTGTAATTCGGACACTGGTGCCTTGGCCGACTTGGCTGCTGATGGCAATAGTCAGTCCTAGGCTGTCCAATATCTGTTTGGTCATGTAAAGACCAAATCCAGTGGCCTTCTGGTGCTCATGACCATTGTAACCCGTAAAGCCTTCTTCAAAAAGTCTAGGCAGATCCTCTGGGAGAATGCCCATACCTTGGTCGCTGACGGTCACGCCTTGGTCGGTCATTGTAAGGCTGATTTGGCTATTTTCATGAGAGTATTTAATAGCATTGTCCAGTATCTGGGCTAGAGCAAAGGTCAGCCATTTTTTATCTGTCTTAACCCGCCAGTCCCCATCAATAGACACCGATAGATTTTTAGCAAGGCAGAGAGTGCGATAGGTCTTGATAAGGTCGACAGCCAACTCACGCACCGAGATAAGCTCAAAGCGAAAGTCATCATTATGCTGGCTGAATTTAAGGTAGGCCAGCAAGGTATTGAGATAGTTCTGCAGCCGTTGAAGCTGCTGCTCGACCTCATTTTTATCCAGCTGCTGGGTTTGAGCCATGAGTGATAAGGCAGAAATAGGAACTTTCATCTGGTGGGACCACATTTTTATCATAGCTTCCAAACGGTCGCGATCTTGCACCGCCTCCAATAGGAGCTCAGCCTCTTTGGCCTTTAAATCAGCGATAATCGCCTGATAGGCTCGATCACTAGGAGACTGCCATCTTTTAAAATCCGCCGGCTCAAAATTAATTGTAGTATTATTTAGTTGTTTTAGCTTACTATAAAAACGGGCATAAAGCCAGAGGCTAAACCCTAACAAAATAACGATATTTAAAGCTAGACTATTGATAAAATACTCCAAAGGCAAATGATAGAGCCAAAAGGTCAGGTAGAACAAACCAGCCGTAAGTCCATAAATCAGATACCAGAGGCCGTATTCTTTGATGAACTTCCTAATCATTTGAGTAAATACCCTACCCCTCTCACCGTATGGATATGATTAAAATCCAAAGGACTTATCTTCTTGCGCAAGCGGGTCATATTAACACTCAAGGTATTCTGATCAATAAAGCTCTCGTTTTCCCAGAGCTTTTCCAGCAGTTCTTCCTTGGAGACCACCTGATCTTTGTGAGACAGTAAAATTGCTAAGATCTTATTTTCTGTCGGTGATAAGGTAACCTGCCTGTCACCATTAGACAAAAGACCGTCACGTGTCAGGCTAAAATTGCCTATATGCAGAACATCAGCTGTAAATTGCTGAGCCCGGCGCAGGAAGGCGGAAATTTTGGCATCCAAAAGAGGCAGTGAGAAAGGTTTAGCAATAAAGTCGTCACCGCCCATATTGAGCGCCATAACCATGTCCATCTCATCATCACTGGATGATATAAAAATAATAGGAACAGTCATAGACTTGCGAATCTCTGTTGTCCAATAAAAGCCATTGAAATAAGGCAATGTAATATCCATTAAGATAAGATCCGGTTTAAAATCTTCAGCTTCCCGGCGGACATCACGAAAATTGCGGACACTGGCTACCTGATAGCGATCGGACAGGTGCTGGCTAAGCAGCGAGACAATGGTCTGATCATCTTCAACCAGATAGATTTTCTCTTGCGGCTGAGTCATAAATTTCCTTTCTGAAAGATGAGTATGTAAAGGCTATAACATTTGTCATACTAGCTTTTTCACGGAATACAAAGTTCTTTGGCCCTCCCAAAACTAATACGTTCGACGAAGAAGGGCTGAGTTTATAGGAAGGCGGATTTTTTTCGCAGGATTACAAGTGCATTCAGTTTATTTTAACATAAAAGAACCTGAGACGAAAAGATCGATCTAGGTTCTTGAAATTTTAATCTTAATAACCTCTTGCTCTTCAGCGTTCAATCAGACGATAATAGGTGCGGCTGGTCAGGCGATAAATGATAAAGTAAATCAAGGCGATAAGCGCAACCGTTATAAGGCTGACAAGGTAGACCAGATTGGAGCTGGTTACACCGAAAGCTAGAAGCAGCTGCTTGAGCATGGGAATAGCCATCACAAAGTGCAAGGCAGCAAAGGCTAAAGGCATAAAGAAGACGAGGATAATTTGTGAATTGATGGTCTTTTTTACCTGCCCTTCACTCATACCGACTTCTTGCAAGATACGATAGGACTTCTTGTCTTCATGCCCTTCAGAATACTGTTTGTAATAGATAATCAGAGCCAATCCTAAAATAAAGCTGCTGCCTAAAAGGACACCTGTGAAGAGCAAACCGCCGAAAATTTGGTAGCCTTCTTCCAGATAAGTCTGGCGTGTGTCCAGACGGCCCGCATCTTTACTCTGGCCGATAGCAATACCATTTGGTGCAACTTTTTTTATTTCCTTATCAGACAGATCCAAGTAGGCCGTATACGTTTCACTGAGCATTGTCATCTTAGATAAATAAGGTTTGTAAGCTGCTACTATAGCTTTAGCCTCTTGGCGATCAGCGACGACCAGAAGGCCTGGATTATAGGTATTAGCAAGGTCTGGCATCTGGACATCTTTAAAGTTCTTGACGATATCATAGTGCCGTCCTAATAAATCGAGGTTTTTTAGCCGACTGTTACCCTTTTGGATAAAGAAGGCTGCCTGCTTCTTTTTGAGGTGGGGGAGGTCATTGCCTAGTTTTCGGAAATCCTCCTGTGTCATGATATAGACAAACCCCTGTCGGCTAACATCTTTTAGGACATCCTTATCGGTTACCCGCATAGATTTTTGAGTGCTTAGGGGCATAAAAATTGTACTCGTGGTGTAGTCAATAAGATCCTTATCCGATTTGTCCAGCTTATCTAGGACATCAGCCTGCAGACGCTGCCGCCCTTCACCATCCTTAGTGTAGTAGGTAATTTTGGCAGATTTTGGATAAACCTCGCTGGCTACATTTTGAGTATTGCTGTAGAGGGATACTGTCGTGCCGATGGTAACCAGAGCCATGACTGCCAACAAGGTAATACTGGCTAGACCTGTCGCATTTTGCTTCATGCGAAAGATCATCTGCGAGGTGGTAACAAAGTGCTCGGGCTGGTAATAATAGTCCTTATCTTTACGGCGGTGCTTGAGATACCAGGTCATAAAGCTGATATAGAAAAGATAGGTCCCAACGATAACCAATAAGACGGCAATAAAGAAGCGATACAGTACCGTGAGAGCCGCAGAATTGGTAGATGTTAAAGCCAGATAATAAGCCCAACCCAGTGACAGCAGCCCAGCTGCCGCCAAGATAATATTGCCTCGAGGTTCTTTTTCTCCCTGCTCCTGCTTACTGAAGAGGTTTAAAGGAGAGGACTTTCTGATATGCCAGAGGGCTGTTAACTCCAAGACCAGAAAGATCCCTGCAAAAATAATAATCGTCAGAATAAAGGGCAGGATAGTCAGCTTTAAATTAAGCTTGTCATAGTTGATAATATTGACAAAGATGAGATAGAGAAATTTTGAGAAGACAGCACTGAAAACAGAACCTATAAAGGTTAATCCAAGGAAGATGATCCCAAGCTCCAGCGTCGCTATAAAACTGACTTGGGTCTTGTTCATTCCCAATATATTGTAGAGTCCGAATTCACGGCTGCGCTGCTTAAGTAAGATCTTGTAGCTGTAGCGCTCCATGATAAGAGAAAAGATAGTTAGGACAAAAATGCCTAAGACCAAGGTGGTAGCCCCAGTGCTCATTCCTTTCCCCATAGGGCTGAGTAAAATTAGCCATGATGAACAAAGCAGGGAGAAGAGCAGAAGACTGGCCAACATGAAGGGACCGTACTGGCTTATAGAGTTTTTGAGATTACGGACAGCCATTTTAAGATAGAACATCCTACTCACCTCCTAACAGGGCTGACATGGTTAGCGAGATTTCCTTGCTGAAATCCTTGTTGGTCTTATCACCACGGTAGAGCTGATGAAAAATTCGGCCGTCTTTGATAAAGAGCACACGTTTAGCGTGACCTGCGGCATTGGCTGAGTGGGTTACCATAAGTAAGGTCTGACCATCTAAATTAATGGTTTCAAATAGGTTGAGCAGGTCTTCAGAGTTGCGGTAATCCAGAGCTGCGGTCGGTTCATCAGCCAGCAGAACCTGCGGATTGGCCATCAGACTTCTGGCCACTGCTACCCTTTGCTTTTGCCCACCAGATAGCTCAAAAGGGCGCTTGTCCAATAAGTCTTGGATCCTGAGTAAAGGAGCCAGTTCATTTAAACGGCGATTCATTTCCTGATAGGGCTTGCGATCCAAGACCAGAGGTAAAAAGATATTGTCTCTTACAGACAAGGTATCCAGCAGGTTGAACTCCTGAAAGACGAATCCTAGATTCTTGAGACGAAAACTAGCCAGCTGGCTCTCCTTGATTTTGGTAATATCCTGACCATTGAGCATAACTGAACCTTCCGTTGGCTTTTCTAAGGTCGCCAGAATATTGAGCAGGGTAGTCTTGCCAGAGCCCGACTCCCCCATAATGGCGATAAATTCGCCATTGTCAATCTTAAAATCAACATCCTGCAGCGCATGGGTCTCTTCCTTGGAAAAGCGCGTGCGGAAAATTTTCTTGAGATGATTAATTTCTAATAGCATTGCTAGCCTCTTTTCTATTTATGATAGCCAAAATGACCCTCAGCATGCAGTTGGAGTGAGCCAAATGGACTTCTTATCTTTAACCATCTTTAGTTTACCGAAAATTTCCTCCCTGAACCTTACAATTTCGCTCTGCATTCTTACAGTTTTGTAAGAAAAGACACTAACTGTTGGAGTTTTGAGGATAATAAAACCAAGTCCAGTAATAAGTAATAAAGGCTCTATAATTTCTATAATGGGTAAATCCCACCGCAAGAATTATGGAACTTTTTGAGTATGAAAAAGTTCCGAAAAGGCAACAGTTTTCTGTACAAAATTTATAAAGTGTTTTTGTTAAACGATTGCTCTTTTAGTCATGGGTGTTTGGTAGTTGAGACTACCGTGAATACGGTGATGATTCCACCAGTGGACATAATCTTTCGTTTTTAGGGTTAATTCTTCTAGCGAATGGAAGGCCTCTTGGTTGATAAACTCCAGTTTGAAGGAACGATAAGTGCTCTCAGCTACGGCATTATCATAGGGACAACCAGCCTGACTTAGAGACCGAGTGATGTCAAACGCCGCCAACATCCCATCAATCAAAACATTGTCAAACTCCTTGCCACGATCAGAATGGAACAGCTTGACTTGGCTTAGCGCATAAGGAATGCTTTGAATGGCTTCTTTGACGAGCTCTGCCGTCTTGTGCCAACCAACTGCCAGGCCAATAATTTCACGATTGAAGAGGTCAATAATGAGGCAAACATAAGCCCAGCGACTGTCAACGCGGACATAAGTCAAGTCAGTCACAAGCGTTTCCAGTGGTCTTTCTTGGTTGAATTGTCTGGCTAAATGATTTGGAATGAGTGCCTCATTTTTCCCTTTAGAATACGGCTTGAAGGCAGCCTTCTGGTAAACCGAAACGAGATTCAGTCTCTTCATGATGCGACGAATCCGACGGCGAGACAAGTTGATCCCTTGTGCTTCCAGACATTTCTTAATCTTCTTAGCGCCGTACCTGGACTTACTGTCAAGAAAAATGCGCTTAACCATTTCTTCAAGTTGTGCCTCAGATACTGGCTCTACAGCTTTGTAATAATAGCTAGAGCGAGGAATGTTCAAACAACGACACATATCGGAAATGCTGTATTTGTCCTTGTTAGCGGTGATTATTTCCCTTTTCGTGCCATAATCACCGCCGCTTGCTTTAGGATATCAACCTGCATTTCAAGCTCTTTGTTGCGTTTTCTAAGTTCCATCAACTCACGCTGTTCATCTGTCAGATTATCAACAGTTTTGAAGGAACCAGTTGTTCTTGCTTGTTTAACCCACTTGTCAAAGCTAGACGGGGTCAACTCATATTCTTTGATAATCTCGCTTCGTTTCATACCTGCATTGTGAAGGTCAACGATTTGTTGTTTAAACTCATCTGTGAAGTAACGGCGAATTTTTCTAGACATGATAGTCTCCTTTAGGATTTCTTTTAGTGTAGAGCACTTTATAATTTCTGTCTAGTTTAGTGTAACCTATTCAAATCCACGCACCCGTGTGGGGTGCGACTCTAGCTCTGAGCCAATCTTTTTAAACTTCTCCTATTTCAATCCACGCACCCGTGTGGGGTGCGACTAAAAACTTGGATATACTGTCACCTTTGGATCATATTTCAATCCACGCACCCGTGTGGGGTGCGACGATCATGCGTCCGTCTCACGAGATCCAACTCCTTCTATTTCAATCCACGCACCCGTGTGGGGTGCGACCTATTGCAGGCGCCGTGCTTATCAGCGCTAACGTATTTCAATCCACGCACCCGTGTGGGGTGCGACCATGGCAGCGAGAAAATTTAGAGGCAAAGATGTTATTTCAATCCACGCACCCGTGTGGGGTGCGACCGTCGACGACGCCGAAGAAACGAGAGAGCTAGACAGAATTTCAATCCACGCACCCGTGTGGGGTGCGACGTCGCACTGTACAGGAAATCGACAAAGAGGTAATAATTTCAATCCACGCACCCGTGTGGGGTGCGACCATACCTGCAGGGGCTTGCTCCATCATGATTCTATTTCAATCCACGCACCCGTGTGGGGTGCGACCAATACATGCTCGGCACTTCTTGCGACCTGCTTAATTTCAATCCACGCACCCGTGTGGGGTGCGACTGACCTTGACCGTGATAGTAGTACTTTTGTTATTAAGATTTCAATCCACGCACCCGTGTGGGGTGCGACGGCGCGTAGTTGCACCGTTTGTGGCTAAATGTTATTAGTCACTGATGGTATTTTATCAGTAAAAAACACTTTTTGCCACTCAGTTCTGTATTTTTGTGCGCGAGTGTCCTAGGTTTTGATGTGCAACCTAGGTTCGCACTCAAGATTTTATAAAAGTAATATCCCCGCATCAGGGTCATAACTGTCGTTTCTACCAAGAGTTTCTACACGATTTTGCCAATTTTTGCCAAGAAGATAAAATCGTATACTATCTGATTCTTGGTCAATGATTGTCAACAGTTTATTTTTTATTTCGACAAATTCAGCCGGTGTCACAGAACATTCAAAGACTGAATGCTGCACGCGCTGACCATAATCGACACAGAGCTTCGCAACGTGACGGAGACGTTTCCTGCCTGCAGCAGTCTCTGTATTCACATCATAAGTCACTAAAACCATCATAAACTGACTCCTAAATTAAGAATGGCGGATAGGATTCCAATTCCCCACGAATTGCTTTAGTCAATAGCTGAGCTTGAACATAAGGCAAGAGCATTAACTTGACTTTTTCCTTAGTGAAAGGATGTTCAACTTCTGTATGCTTACGCTTCTGCCATGCTTCAATAAAAATAGCACGTCCTTTTTCTGTTAGAATAACACTGCCATTTTCTTTGATGTCCAAATGCTTTTTATTTAATTGCCCTTTGTTTATCAGCGAAAAAACAAATCTATCAACAATATAAGAACGAAATTCTTCCACCAAGTCCAGAGCTAGACTGGCACGACCCGGCCTATCTGTATGGTAAAATCCAACATAACTATCCAATCCAACCGCTTCTAAAGCCGATTGGCATTCGTAAGTCAGCAAACTATATCCAAATGACATCAGAGCATTGACGCAATCCTGTGGTGGCCTTCGTGTCCGACCGTTAAATTTAAAAGTTTCTTTATCCGTTAGAATTAATTCATTGAATGCCCTGAAGTACTGATTGGCTGCCTGGCCTTCAATTCCCAACAAAGTTTCCTTGTCGGGTGCAGATTGAATTTGCTCCAAAGCCCAAGTCAATTCTGTATTGATATCTTCAAATAATTGAGTGTCAATCTTATCACGATGATCACGCTTAAAACGAAGTAAATATTTTCTGGAATTAGATACCTTTGCCAAGATGAAGCGCTTAGCGTATTCCGTCGAAAGATCATGATCCGCTAAGCGATAATGCTCACGCCTGAGCAAAACATTGCCATTGGTCGGACCTACAAAACGACCGCAAAAATGACCTTGAGGAGTATGAAAAGAAAGGTTAATTTGATTTTTTGCACAAAGTTCAATCAAAGATGGTGAGGCGCCTAGGTATGAAAAACAAACAATACCGTCAATAATCCGATAAGGAAAACGACTAACAACCTTTCCCTCCTGTTTGACAACAATATTATCCCGCTCACGCGTTAAATAAAAGTTATCCTGTGTGAGATATAAAGTATTTAGCAATTTTTTCATAAACTATCCTCACTTGCTAAAGACTGTTTAATGTAATTATCCACATTGCGAGACTTCTTACTTAGACGTGGTTTACAAATATCCACTAAAGAACACAAAGGGCAATTTTTAAAATACTCTGCCTTATCTATGATTTTATTATCATAATAATAATGCATTTGTTCAGCTAAATCAAAAACTTTTTGGCGCAATTCTTCAGTGATTTCAATTATCTTCTTTTGATTCACGCTATGGTAATAAAGACAGCCAGTCTCAATCTGACACCCAAAAGTTTCCTCAAGGCAAATAGTCTGCGCTACCAGCTGGACAATATCGCGAGTATCTCTTTTAGGTTTCCCTCGTTTATATTCAACAACACAGGGTAGCCACTTTCCTCGTTTACCATTCAGAACAACACCATCATCATTTTTATGAAATTCCACAACATCAAGAATGCCATAAAGACCAAGCATTTTTGATGAGACATGCATAGCTCGTGAAGTGATAACATCATTTCGTTTTTCCTTAATATAGGGATTATCTGCCTTTTGGTGCAAAATCTGCCCATGGGCTGTTGCTTCATTATCAGCCCATTGCTGCTCAATATGGATCAATCCCCATTGCCTTTTACAAAATTGGAAGTGCTGAATCCCCGATAACATCAGATAATCATTTTCTGAATAGACCATATTAAAGTCCTTCTAAGATATCAACTTTCAATCCTTTAGCTTCATAGTCTGCCAGTTTTTCTTGGTTGAGATGGATACCATAGTCTTCATAACTATCTTTGTCCTGTTTTTCTTTATCGAATTCTAACAAGTCAAAGACACGCGCACTAGATACATTCCCCAGCTTACTGCTATGCGTAAACCAAAAAACATCACGCACACGCATTGACCCTTCAGGACGAGCCGATGATGCATCGTTTTCAAAAAGACTAACGAGCGCTTCTTTAATCACCTCAGCATCTTCATCAGAAAATCCGGTTTTTTCAGCAAAATAAGCATTAATTGATCCTTTAATCACATAGACTCCATAATCCACAAAATGTTTCGTTCCCATAGTGCTAGATTCTAACTCAGTTTTGCTATCCAATTCACTATTTGTACTCTTGGTTATTTGCACACTTTGAGATACAACCGTTTCTAAACTTTTCGCCCAAGAAATAGATACAGGTCCTCGAACATTTGCAGCAGAATAGCCTTTGAATGCAAATACTTGACCAAAGCTACGCACATCTAACCACTCTTTATTAATTTTGTCTAAAAAATTTTCTACTGAAATATCTTTCTTGACTTTTTCAAAGTATTCCTTATTTTCTAAGCGAGCTTTCAGTGAATACATGTTATCATCAACCCTATCCCTAGATTGGACAAAGATTTCATGTCCCATGTCTTGCATACGATTTCTGATTTTACGTTTAATTGAAACATCACTCATCAAGCCATGACCTTTAGCATCTGTTCTTGGCATATTCCCTGACAAGGGATCTCCATTTACATTGGCGTCTCTCACTTCAACGGTCACCATAAAATCAATTTTGTGTTCTAGCATATCTTATTCCTCGTTTTCTTTAGTTTGTTTAGTGTAATAAAATTGTTTTTCAGCATAGTAGCCAAAGATAAATTTATAATCCAACGGTTGATTGATACTTTTATCCTCCATAATAGACGATAAGAGTTGAATAATTTCCTTTAGTTCATTCTCCAATTTTCTCCAATAACCTATTTCATTAACCTGTAAATAGTTAATACAATAGCGAACTTTACTATCTAAAACTGTCATTAGCGTTGCAGGTTGGGTAGTATATGCGGACCAATAACGTTCAGCATTAGTAATTCTCTGATTCCGATTCTCTTTATCGGGATCTTTAGATTTGTTATATAGTTCTTCAATCAACTCATAAATGGCAAGTAGACGTCCAAATAGATAAGAACGATCTGTTTCTTGATGGTCTAACATTGGTGTAAATTCCTTTCCATATTGTTTATGTAAAATCGCTAAGCTAACGTTTTGTACTTGATACCATTGGTTCGGATACCTTCGACGCTGTTTGATGTTGTTTTCTAACTTCTTGACAATACTACTAGGGATTTGTTTTCCATCAATCAATGCTGTCACCAACTGTTGGTATAAATCACTTTTGAAGCTATCATTATCTAATTTCAAGACTATCTCACGTTTCTGGCCCTTGCGCTCTTCACGCTCAACACCATAGGCGGCCAAAATAACCTCATTAAAACTTGGTATTTTTTGGAAATCAATACCATCTTTTTTTCTGACTTCCCAAGAATACTGGCTCTGCCATTTATCAAGATTTTTCAAAAGGTCTGAACCCTGTAAATGACGAAAGTATTCAAGAGCAACACGCCCTTTTGACTTTTGTTTTATAATGGCAACATAATAAGTTGACGCGTCACTAAACTGTTTTGGCCCATGAATAAATGACTGGTTAATACTTCTGTTTGTTTGACCGACTATAAACTTTAGACGATTTTCTAGATTATCTTCATCAAAAGAAATATCCCAATCTTCATCAAAAACACCAGCCACCTCCTGAGGTTCGGTCAGTTTTAGCTGGCTTTGATTAGTTAAATCATCGCTAAACCAGTTGATGAGATGCTGACCTGTTCCTAGACTCGTATGAGTATCATCGTTTTCCAAGAGGAATTTAGCCATAAGATGAATTTTCTCTGAAGTATCATATCCTATTCTTATAACATCATTTGGATTTGTGAAACGTCCCAAATAGTTCTCTTTCGCTGTACTATCACTCCCTGAAATAAGCTTTAAATTACTAATAAAATAACGATGGTCAGAAGTGCTTAAAGGAGCGCTCTTCTCTCCACTGATGTTACATATTATATTTTTCTCATGGTAGGCATTGACATATCGGATATAATCTTGATGCAATTCCAAATAATTCGTTACAGAAACTGTCTTTGAACTAATAGAATCAGCTATTCGAAATTCAATATAACAATTTTTGAAGTCTATTGATTTCTTACCAATTTTAACCTTCAAACCCTCTCGTTCATAGTTTTTTCCATAAATAGACTTAAAAATCTCATCCTCGAAATTTTCTTTACTCAAATAAGATTGAATAGTTTTTAGAAATCGTTTTATTTCCGGATTATCTGTAAATTCAATCCAATTGGCTAGTTGAGAATTATACTTATCATTATACAATTGATTTATAGTGGGAGTTAGATATTTCATTTCATCAACTAATGGATGTGGATCTGTATTACTAGATCTAGCTACAGATTTAAAGGTAACCGGAAAGATAATCACATCTCCATCAGCCAATATGGTTGCCTTCATCAGTTGTCCTGTTTTATTTAATTGAACAGAAATAATATTTTTCCCATTTGAGCGCTTGCTATCGTGATAAATCGGTAAAAGAATTGTTCTAGACTTTTGAGTATTATCAACCCACCCATCCGTTTCTGCCGATTCATAGGTCTGCCACAGTGAGGTTAAAAAGTTTATCAGCGCCCTCCTTCTTCCCTAGCTTTATCCGCTTGATAAAGAGTGAATTCTTCATCAACTGGTTTGACTTGTCCTGCTGCCTTAAATGCGTAACTAGACAGTGTGTTCACAATCTCGCAGTCTTCTTGTTCTTTGAAACGTATTATACCGTCTTCCATAACTATCTTGGCAAAGTAAGAACGTAATGGCTGCGTTTTGTCCGTCGGATAAGCAAATGAGTGGAACATGATACCAAAATCAATCGTTTGATTAGCATAGTATGTTTCTGCATGTTCGTATTCTTCTTGGCTAACTTCATCGACTAACCCTAAGCACTCACTCGTACCCAAAAAAACATTACGCCTACCCCCCTTTTTAATTGAGCGTGCCATAATAGCCTCATGCTTATTGGGTAAACGATCATTAATCAAATCAGGGCGATTTTCATTCCAGGTAAAATAAAATTTAACCAAATATTCCACATCGCTGAGATAAGAAACATAGCTTAAATCCGCCTCATAGTTAGCAAGTAATGCCCTAACACCATGTAACTCTGTTTGAATTTGATTGACTACTTTAACTTCAGTTACGACATTTCGTATAGTCGGCTTATAGTAAACAGAATCAACAATTCCTTGCAAGGCCTGACGAGTTGGTATAGCGTAGCTTGACCTCTCTCCACCTCCCTTAGTAGCCGGATTTGTAAAAAGAGCTAAGTCCCCCTTGACTCGCAGATAAAAATTTCTCGATCTGTACAATGTTCTTTCCTCCAATCTTCCTTATTTTCACAACATCCAGTAAAACGCTTTTATTTTAGTCCTGGTTTGCATAAAAGTCAATCTTCTAAAAAATCAAATTAACATTACTGGTATCTTTTTTAATCCCAGCTACATCATCATAATATTCTTCTTGCAATATAAAAATTTGTCCATTTAAGTATGCTCTCGTCGCTTTTAGAAGCTCATCATGTTCCCTAAGATTGACAGTATAAGGCTGCAATTGTTTTAGTTCCTGCTTAATTTCTAACAACTCCTGACCAACTGGATAGGGATTCTCTGATAATTTTTCTTCTAAAATAGTTAGTTGATCAGCGGCATCTCCATAAGAAACTAAGACACCAATACTCTCATCTTTGATTAAGTCCATCTTTTGTCCAGCTCTTTTGAACGACTGCCGTAATTTACCTGATGTCAATTGTGTAGAATAGGTGTTCTGACTAAGGTAATCATAGATTGACTCATTATCAGATATCGGATAATCCATCTGAATTTTATTGTCAGCATAATATTTTTCAAAAAAGTCAACATTCAAATCAGTGACATTGATGGGTGATGTTTTCTGGAATAAAATGGCTTCTGTTGAATCTTTTTTCTGACGAATTTCTTTCAGATAAGTTAGATTTTCTTCTTCATCAAATAGATTAACCAAGGTTACTTGCCCCATAGTCCGTTTACCCTCACGATTGCACCGACCTGCCGCCTGTACAATAGAATCAATACCAGCAAAAGAGCGAATCACACGTTCAAAATCCACATCCACACCTGCTTCAATCAATTGTGTACTCACACAGATGAGAGGAATATTTTGAATTAATTCTGACTTTATTTTTTCAATAATATCAAAGCGATGTTGAGCACACATGTTTGTAGAAAGCTGATAGAGTGGCCTGTCAGTTTGTTCCTCCAAAAGTTGATATAATTTTGCAACAGCTGGCTTAGTATTCAATATAATAAGTGTGGACTGATTATTCTCTATAATGGCAGCTGCCAATTCATTTAGAGTCACTTTATTATCATTGTCATCAAACTTTCGTAATTCTGTACGAGTAAATACTTTTTGCTCTGATTCCGTAAGCATCACAATATCAGGCAGTTCTGTATTTTCCCCGCCATAGACTAATCGATGGGAAATCTTCCTAGAATCATAGATAGGTTGGGTTGCCGTACAAAGCACAATCATTGCATTCATCACTTGACAAAGAAAATTCATCGTCAAATTAAAAAGTGTGGTAACTTCTATGGGTAACGATTGTACTTCATCTAAAATCAAAACACTATTCGTCAAATTTGAAAATCGCCTAATATTGGCAGACTTTGTTTTAAATAATGTCTGAAAAAATTGAACCATGGTCGTTAGCACAACTGGACTATTCCAGCTATCCGTTAGATACTGCGCTTGCAAATTTTGACATGTTTCATCGCCAAATTCATCATAGCTCCCATCCTGTTCCTGAACTATATTTGAATGATGCTCAAGAACGCCATCCTTGCCAATAATCTTCTTAATAGCTGAAGCATTTTGTTCCAAAACAGATAAAAAGGGCGTCATATAGAAAAAACGTTTTTTATGCTGATGTCGCATTTGATGGACAGCATAACGCAGACTCAAATTAGTCTTTCCAGCACCTGTTGGTAGATTTAGCCGATAGATTCCACTTGAGTCTTCAATTCCACGCCGCTTAACACGTTCACCAATCACTGTGCGGACACGGTTTAATTCTGTTTTAGGATTTCCAAAACTAGCATATAAATCCTCAACTGATTTGTAATAAGACTCTTGCAAAGTCTTGTATTCCTCAGGATTAAAAGGCTCTAATAATAAATCATAGGCATTGATAGTATCTAGAATATCTGCATTTTTTAGAAAAGATAGATACAATCTAACAAAGCAAGAACAATAAAAATCACGCTCGCTGTTGTCTTGTACAGAGAGGCTGCTCCAAGCTTTCTGAAAATTTTCGAAAGCCTTATCTATTAAATCGTTTAAATTCAGATAACCATATTTTGGCAATTGTTTTTCTAGTACCTGAGCAAATCCCACAACATCACTTGTAAAATGGTAATCTTCCATCTTTCTTCTAATACGATAGTGTAATTTATTATTATCAAATAAACTACTATTTTCAGTATCATTGGACATGGGAATATCATACATACCATGATGAGCAGAAATAACATAGGCTACTATATCATTAAAAGTAGATACTAACCATCTATCTACCTCTAAAGCCTTTACCGCTTGTTGTACCATACGAAACAAATACTTAGCGCCAGCATAGGAATGGTCAACATGCATAGCGGGATTCTTGGTTAATTTATCTTGGAATTTTTGATCGGCTTTTCCTAGATCATGATAAAGGCCTAGCAAAAAAAGCAAATCTCCCTGCCCAATAGAGTCAGCATCTTCTCTTGCTTTGTTAGCTACATTAAAAGAATGTTCCTCTAATGACTGTTTCTTATCTGTTTCATGTTCATAATGTGCTAAAATCATTCATCCACCTCACAAACTACTTATATAAACAAATCGACACTTTAAATAAACAATATCGAAATGATTCGTATAGGCCTATATCCTTTCAACATCTAAAGTATATCAGAAAAATACATTAAATAAACATGTTTTTCGGCGTCTTAGTTTAAATTACGTATTCTATATAACTTTTCCCTTAAAAATACAAATAGAAGCACATAAAATATGTACTTCTACTTGAATCTCAAAAAATATTTTCTGTATTAATCATAGTTATTTTTTTATGCTTTTTATATCCAGAAATATAAAATCTCCATCAAAACGTTGAATATATTTCTGAAAGCCAAATAAACTCAGGGTTTCTATCTCATAGACAATACCATTTTCCAACTCATTAATGATTTTCAATTTTGGAATATCCGCTTCTAATACATCCCTAAATTTACCCGTATACTTAAACTGAATTTTCACCCATTTCTGATCAGAAAGCATTGAGAAAGTCTGGTATCGAACCTGTTCATCCTTAATAAGTCGTTTTTGCTCTTCTTCAGTTAGTGAAAAAGCAGAATTTACAGTAGACTTATGAATAGTTTTAAATCTATCCACCCGAAAATACCTTAATTCCTGCAGTTTATATTGACTCTTAAAATTCTCATCTAATTTGTAAGAAATGCAGTAAAAATAATGACTATCAAAAATAACAGAAATGGGCAAAACAATGTACTCTTCAATCTTGCTAGAGGGCTTTGTATAGCTAAAAGCTAGTGGACGCTGATCGACAATTGCATCAAAAATAGCGGAAATAATCGGCAAAATAGACTTATTAGATTCTCGATAAAACTTTAATTCCTGATAGCTATTGAGCTCAAACTGAGTTAATTTTTTAATTCTTGTACGTTCTTTATCATCAACTGCGCGTTCCACAAAAATATTAATGATTTCAGAGACTTCATCTTTTCGTAAGGCTCGGCTCTCCAATAAGATTTTTGAGAGAATGACTGCTTGATTATACTTTAAATTTCCATACCCTTGTTCATAGTCTGCATAATAGCATGCATATTTTCGTGAAAATTTGATATGCATGTTAGGACGCAATTCTTTTAAATTGGCTTTCAGTTCACTGATATCTTCCTTCATTGTTCGATCACTAATCTTGAACTTAGACAGATACGCATCCTTATTGATCTGATTTCCCTTTTCTAACTCAGACATAAAATAAAGTAATCGTTTCGTCTTTGACTCAGCCATATCATTTAACCTCGCTATTTCTTTTATACAAATTATTCTATTACCAACGGCCTAATTCATATCATAGTGTTATTGCTCTACTCCAACCCTTCATACTCTAGGATAAAGTCGCTTAGGCGGGGTAGCGTCAGGGAAATATAGCCATATTCTGACGTATCAATTAGACCTTTGCGTTTGAGGCGTTCACGATATACAGATAGAAGACTTGGGGTAAAATTGAGACTTTCTCTGAGATCCTTAACACGAGTCTTTGACTGCCTAGACAAGGCTTTCAAGACTTTTTTATCT
Source organism: Streptococcus sp. ELY_137 (assembly GCF_058314515.1). Lineage (NCBI taxonomy): Bacteria > Bacillati > Bacillota > Bacilli > Lactobacillales > Streptococcaceae > Streptococcus > Streptococcus sp. ELY_137. Next base: position 140,050 of record NZ_JBZFUL010000005.1, on the reverse strand, counting down.
TGACCTGAGAGTTCTGACCAGATCTTTTGATAAACATAACTCTGTAAGGCTTCATCGTAAGCTTCAAGCAAGGCTTTACGATTATCTAAATAGTTTCTATTTTTCCAGCAGAGATAACCTAAAGTTTGGAAAGCAAAGGAATAGCCAGCAGTCAGATTGGCCATATTGATTGCTTTTTCGTCGGTAAGATTAAAGATTTTACGATAACGCTTCTTGATAGAAATCTTATCCAGTGGAGCTAGATCCAGTCTAGGCGAACGGTAAAGAAAGGTAAGTGTGGCATCATTCTGCAACTCATAGATATTCTCATAAAGCCCCGTCATAAGTAGAAAAATAGGATAATCCTCACGTATCAAGAGCTGAAAGCTACTGGTGAAAATTTTAATATTTTCAGTCTTCGTTACTTCATCTATAGTGACAAGAACTTTCTTATCTAATAGTTTTACTTGAGCCAGCATCTTCTCCAACGCCACTTCAATATCATTGATCGGAGGCACATTCTCAATAGCAGCACCAATACCAAATAAAGTAAGATTAAACTTAGCTTTGATAAATAACTGATGGAGTTCGGGAATGTCATAAAGTTTGGCAACTAAACTTTTAAGTAAGTCGCGATTAGGATTAAGATTGATAACAATCCAGTCACCGGACTCCTTTAAACTATTAGCAATAGCCGTCATGGTTACTGTCTTACCCGATCCGCGTACACCGGTTATAAGATAGGATTGGGAGGCGGAATTCTCTTCATTAAAGTCATTTATAACCGATTGAATCTCAGATGTTCGAGAAATGAAGGTATGAGGGCGTTTTCCAAAGCCCAATGTAAAAGGATTAGCTGCCATCTAAATTCTCCTTATATTAAGATATTAAGCGACCCAAAGAAATTTAGGACGCCTACGGATCAAGCGAAATAGAAAAATCTTCCCTTTTTGCACAATTCGCTACTGATATTTAATTATATAACATTTTATTTCGTATATAACTTTATATAACTTTCACTTTATTATATAACTTTATATAACTTTTTCCAAATTAAAATGATTATTCATGGATCAAAAACCCCATGCTCATTTTGAACATGGGGTTGATGGGTGATAAGCAAATCTTATCTTTCAAGCTTCTCCATCTCTTTAATCCGCTCTACTGTCGCATCATATTTGGCTTGGTAGTCGGTTTGTTTGTCGCGCTCTTTTTGGACGATTTCGGGTTTGGCGTTTTGAACGAAGCGTTCGTTGCTGAGTTTTTTGCCGACCATGTCCAGCTCTTTCTGCCACTTGGCTAACTCTTTGTTGAGACGTTCGAGTTCTTCTTGGACATTGAGCAGGTCTGCTAATGGGAGGAAGATTTCTGCACCTGTGATAACGGCTGACATGGCAAGGTCTGGTGTTTCAAGGGTTGATCTGATTTCAAGCTTTTCAGGGTTGGTGAAACGTTTGATGTAGTTGACATTAGTATTGAAGAAGCTTTCCAAGTCGCTGTCGTTTGTTTTGACAAGAATAGTGATTGGTTTGCTTGGGGCTACGTTGACTTCTGCACGTGCATTTCGAACACTACGAATCAAGTCTTTGAGACTTTCTACGCCTTTGTGCGCAGCTTCATTTTCAAAAGCAGGATTAACAGTTGGGTAAGTTGCTGTGACGATTGAGCCCTCAGCGTATTGTCCAAAGATTTCCTCTGTTACAAACGGCATGATTGGATGCAGCAGACGCAGAATCTTGTCCAGTGTGTAGAGGAGGACTGAGCGAGTGATGATTTTTTCGTCTTCATTGTCACTGTAGAGGACTTCCTTGGTCAACTCCACGTACCAGTCGGCGAATTCATCCCAGATGAAGTTATAGAGGATGTGACCGGCCACACCAAACTCGAACTTGTCAAAGTTTTCCGTAACCTTGCTGATGGTTTCATTGAGGTTGTGGAGAATCCAGCGGTCTGTCACGTTGCCTGCCGTTCCCGCAGCGACCTTATCGACATTGGCTGTCGCTTGATCCAAAGTCAAGCCTTCATTGTTCATGAGGATGTAGCGGGAAATGTTCCAGATTTTGTTGATGAAATTCCAAGCGGCATCCATCTTTTCGTAAGAGAAACGCACATCCTGACCTGGCGCAGAGCCGTTTGAGAGGAACCAGCGCAGGGCATCGGCACCGTACTTATCGACAACATCCATAGGGTCGATTCCGTTACCGAGAGACTTGGACATCTTGCGACCCTGCTCATCACGAATAAGACCGTGAATCAGGACATTCTTGAAAGGCTGGCGACCAGTGAACTCCAAGGATTGGAAAATCATACGAGACACCCAGAAGAAGATGATATCATAACCTGTGACAAGGGTTGAGGTTGGGAAGTAACGCTTGAAGTCTTCGGCATCTGTATCAGGCCAGCCCATGGTTGAAAATGGCCAGAGAGCCGAGCTGAACCAAGTATCAAGGACATCTTCATCTTGTGTCCAGCCGTCACCTTGAGGCGCTTCCTCTCCGACATACATCTCACCATCGGCATTGTACCAAGCAGGGATTTGGTGGCCCCACCAGAGCTGGCGGGAGATAACCCAGTCGTGGACGTTTTCCATCCATTGGAGGAAGGTATCATTGAAACGTGGCGGATAGAAGTTCACACGATCATCTGTATCTTGGTTGGCAATGGCGTTTTTAGCCAGCTGATCCATTTTGACAAACCATTGAGTAGACAAGCGAGGTTCAACCATAACACCAGTACGCTCTGAGTGACCGACTGAGTGGGTCATCTTTTCGACCTTGACAAGGGCGCCGATTTCCTCTAATTTGGCAATCGTCGCCTTGCGGGCTTGGAAGCGATCCATGCCGGCAAATTCACCAGCCAGTTCATTCATGGTTCCATCGTCGTTCATGACATTGACCTGCGGCAGGTTATGGCGCTGACCGACCAAGAAGTCGTTAGGGTCATGGGCAGGTGTGATTTTAACAACACCTGTTCCAAATTCTGGATCAGCGTGTTCGTCGGCTACGATTGGGATTGGTTTGTTAACGATTGGCAGAATAACATTTTTACCAATTAAGTCCTTGTAGCGTGGGTCTTCTGGATTGACTGCGACAGCTGTATCCCCAAACATGGTTTCTGGACGGGTGGTTGCGACTTCGAGAGCGCGGGAGCCATCTTCAAGCATATAATTCATGTGATAGAAGGCACCTTCCACGTCCTTGTGGATGACTTCGATATCGGACAAAGCTGTGCGAGCCTTGGGATCCCAGTTGATGATGAATTCACCGCGGTAGATCCAGCCCTTTTTATAAAGTTCCACGAAAACCTTGCGGACCGCTTTGGACAAGCCTTCATCAAGGGTGAAGCGCTCACGTGAGTAATCGACGGAAATTCCCATCTTGCCCCACTGTTCCTTGATGGTTGCTGCATATTCGTCCTTCCACTCCCAGACTTTATCGAGGAATTTTTCACGCCCCAGGTCATAGCGGGAAATACCGTCTTCGGCCAAGCGGGCTTCAACCTTGGCCTGCGTCGCAATCCCCGCATGGTCCATACCAGGCAGCCAAAGGGTATCAAACCCCTGCATGCGTTTTTGACGGATAATAATATCCTGCAAGGTCGTGTCCCAAGCATGTCCAAGGTGCAACTTACCAGTTACGTTTGGCGGTGGAATCACGATGGAATAAGGCTTGGCCTTCTTGTCGCCTGACGGCTTGAAAACATCTTGGTCTAGCCAAGTTTGATAACGCCCAGCCTCAACCTCGGCTGGATTGTATTTTGGTGAAAGTTGTTTTGACATTAGTTAATTTCCTTTTCTTTGTTTAGTATAGTTGTTCAAAATTGTAATTGTTTCATTGATCACTGGGCTATTTAAAGATTGGTATAGCTCCTTATCTCCAATAATATAAAATTCTTCCTTAGCTCGTGTCACAGCAACATTCATTATATTTGGATCTGAAACAGCCCAAACTGCTGCACCTTTACTTTGTTTATCTGCTCCTAAAACAAAATAAACAATCTTCGCCTCTTTTCCCTGAAAAGTATGGACTGTCCCAACATTGATAGGTTTTCCCTTTTTACTACTTCCACGTTTTTCATATTTAGTAAAATGTATCTTATTCAATAATTTAGCTAGTTGATAAGCAACATTTCTAAAAGGGGTAATAACATAAATATCCTCAAATTCGTCTTTCCGCTTCTGTAATTCTTGTTTTAAAAATTCATCTTGCCTACTTACAAATTTATCTTTAGCTAGTCCATCTATATCAAACCACTTTCCGCCGCCTTGCTTCTCTATCTTTCCCTGCACCATCAAGTTGTTATACGAGATTTTATTAGAAATACTGAACATAGGATCACTCGAGCGGCGATGTACCCAAAGAGGAATACCAATCCAAGTACCGTCTAACTTTTGAAATCCAAACTGTGATGCTGCATCAACTAAAGACTGTGTTGAAGCTTGTGGTGAAAGATAATTATCCGTTACATTATGGTGCTGAGCAATAAGACCCAAAATATTTTTATCCAAACTTAAAACTGGCTGAATCTGCGATGGATCTCCTACTACTAAAATACGCCGACTTCTAAAATACGCCGACTTCTAAAAATTGCTCCCACACTAGCCTGAGGTAATGCTTGACCTGCCTCATCTATAAATAAATGACCGATACTATTTATAGATAAATTTTCAAACATCCGCCCAAAACTTGCAAATGTCGTGCTAATAACAGGAATGGCAAAATTTATCCAGTTCCACGCTTGCAGAATTAACTCCCGTCCGTTGTCTTTAGATAAATATTTTCTTTGATTATTCCAAATCCTAAGCGCTTCTTCAAAATGGTTCCTATTATCAAATAAAAATTGCTTTTTAACAGCCATAGCCTTAATAAAAAGAATACTTTGTTTCTGGCGATATCTTTCGTTAAACCAGAAGTTAGACATTTGTAATTGATCATATGGTTGTGAAAAATCAAAAAGGTTAATTTTGCTCTGGGCAAGTTCTTCTTGTAGGCGATTAATTTTCTCTTGAAAATCAGATAGATATTTCTTTTGGACCTTGATCCAAGTATTGTACTCTTCCTGTTTATCTATCTGTTCCTGATTTAGATTACCTATACGATTTTCATAATCTTTAAGTTCGGTGTATTGACTGTGACATTGCTGCTCAGTATCAACAAACTCATTTGTCAACTTCTTTAAGAGAGAATGCGCTTGATTAAGTTCATCCAGAAAAATTGATACTTCAGTGGGGGCAAACAGCTTTTTAAGCCATAAAAATCTTGGCGCCTGTAGCTTTACAACCTCAAACTCTTGTTGCGCTAACTTTAGCTGCCTTTCTATCACTAATTTATGGTTTGTAGTGTTATCTAATCCTAATTTGATTCGTTGTTGTCTATCAATTAATGCCTTAATATCTTCCTTCAAGTAATCCAATTGATTATTTAATGATGTTGTTTTTTCTAAAATATCTTTGTTAAACTGATTTTCAAATTGTTCTTTCTTAGCTTTTAAATCTGATAATTCTTTTGTTTTATCTGCTAACAGTTGAGTTTTTTGACGCTCTTCATATAATTCATTATATTGTTGCTTAAACTCATGATATACATTAGGATTGCTACTGTAATCTGTTCGCATTAATTCGTCTAAAATTTCTTCAAGAGTTAAACGTAACTGGTATAAATTATGTGAACTGCCTCCTTCTATTGAAAAAAGTCCCCAGTTTTCATCTATATTCTCTTGAGGATTAGTTGTATTAAAATGTTGATTAGCAATCTCTGTAAAGTAATCTGCCTTGCCTAACTCCTCTAAGAATACATCTCCCTCAATCTTTTCTTTTTGAGGTAATTCGTTAACAATATTTTGTACTGCACCATTATTTGAACTTGCTACCACAATCCCCTTATCAGCAATTGAAAACGGCACAGAGGCTATTTTATCAGTTGAATCATAAACTAATTCCGCCTTCAACACGGGTTCTTTTAGTTCACAAATTATCTTTGCTTGCTCAACAATCAATTGTGCAAAAATATCTTTGAGCAGTGTTGTCTTACCTGTTCCAGGCGGGCCGTTAACACTTTGAATATTATTTTTACCATTTAATGATAGATTTACCGCAACCTGTTGCATCATAGAAAGTGAGTGCTCCACTTCACTAGGAAATCGGCCCAATGGATAATTTTGGGGCTCCAGTATATCTTTAAAAGTACTAATGTTGATTTTAGGTGATAGTGGGTGACAATCTAAATCTATCCTTTTCCCTATAAAGCCAGATAAGTATCGCTTTAGATTACCCGTTGAAATTTCTTTGGCAGCATTTAAATCTTTTATAAAAAAAGAATGCAAATGGACGCTATCTTCTAATTTTTTTACAAAAGTATACCTACAATTGTCTGGTGTAATTCTATAATCAGATAATAATTGTTTAAAAACATCGTTAAACATGCCATCTTCAAATTTCTTTTTTACATCATCTCTTACATCATCTTCAATCTTTGAAAAATCATCGGGCAAGTGATTCCTATAACGAATATAGCCGCTCATTGTAAAGAAAAATTTGCTTTCTTGAAAGATTAAATCTTTGTTGAAATATAAAGCAAATGTAAATTTTTCTGATGTTGATAGTTCTTCATCAGTTGGTTGTAATCTATATTGCTCTCTTAACTTCTCTACAATCTCTTGAAAAGGGAAGATACCACAATAGATAGCTACACCAGAGGCTCCAAAATCCCTATCAGTCAGTTTCTCCCTTTCTTTTTGTAACGACATAAAATCATACAGTTGCTGACTAAAGTCATCGGTTTCTCCAAACTTTCTATATTGCTCATCTGTTTTCTTTATATCTCCCTCTGACAATTGCTCTACCATAATCCAAGCATCTAAAATACTTTTTTTATTATTTACAACCACTCTTCTCACCACCTGTTATATTATTTATTCTAATTATTTAATGTTTTTCAAGTAACTTAAAATTGTATCAATCGTATTTTTGTTTCCATCAATTTGGTAATCTATTAGCTCATATCTAGGAGTAAAGTTTCTACTATCTGTATAGAATGTACAATCTGCAAAAGATGATTCTATGACAAATTGTGATAAATTAATAATCATAGAATTGAAGTGTTGTGTAAAGTAATCTCTATAAGACGAATGGCTCTTATTAGGAACATCATCCTTTTTAAACATTACATTGTATCGAGGTTTAAAATAATTTATTAATTTTGCTTCGACAATATTTATTTGTGATTCTAACGAGGGAAATTGATCTATCTCTTCTTGTATTTTTTTCGAATAACTACCTAGTTGATTTCTATCTTTGATAATTTTTTCTATTTCTTCGTACGAAAAATTATCTTGAAAAAGATTATCACCTAGGGTTGTGGACATTTTCGTCTCTTTAACGTTAAAAGTTAGTATCCTAATTTCATAATCTAAAATTCCCTGATTTACATCTGACATAATCTTTTGGAATGTCTGATGGTTTGCTAATCTATCATTGGCTGTACGACTCTGTTTTTTCCCTTGAGCTTGACTAATATAAAGAATTTCAAACCCAGGATAAAATTTAGGATAAACCAACATTACATCAATTGATGAATACTTCAACTTATCATTTATAGTTAAAAAACGAGAATCCTTAGAGAGAGCCACCTCTTTTATGTCTACTAACTTTTTCTCTGGATTAGTTATTGTAACTGGAATTTTAATTTTGTCATCATCATCAGAAATAAGTTTTAGTGTTAATTTTCCCTTTTTAAATTTAGAAATTTTGGGAGGTCCATCAAAAAACCATCTAGGTATGCCTAGAATAAAATAAAAATTAGGTTTGAAATATGGATTAATGCTTTGGCTAACTTCATTAGGTTTCAATAATTCAAAATAATCCATATCAATTAAAGAAAATGAATTAAAAAACACTAGTCACCTCCACTGCCTTATGAAATTGTGTGCCTATCAGTTTTTTTTCAAATAGTCTATCTTTTACTCCTCCTTAAACCTCACGCCGTTTTCTTTTAACTTTTTAACCGTAGCAGGACCGATGCCTGAAATGGCTAGGATTTCTTTTTCGGTACGCTTTTCCAGATCTTCCTTGCTCATAATGCCGGCATCGCATAGATATCGGCCTTTATCTATCTGAATTCCTTTCATGCAGGGGGAATTGAAAAATTCTAAGCGTTTGCGCGGGGAGTCAGGCAGACTGTCCTGGTAATCTTCTGCTAAAGCAATCATTTGATGGATAACAAAGGGTTTGGTTACCAAAAAGGACTGTAGGGGATGCAAAGCAATCTGAAGCGATAACACTGAGTTAGGACGGTAGGTAGAAACTTCATTTGCCATATCAAGCAGCTGAACCCAGTAAGGGTTGTCAAAAACTTGTACGGCTTCCTTATTGACGCTGGCTAAATATTTAAACAATTCTTTAGCCGCATCCATGTCACCTATCAGTATCATGGCAATAAGCATATGCGCTATAACGCCATCATCCTGCCACTCTAGCCCAAGCTGTTCTTCATAAAAATCAGTAATTTCCTCTGTTTTATAAAGGGTGTTATAAACACTCAGCATCAGGTATACAAATTCAGGCGGAAATCTGTCGTCAGCAGCAATTTTAGAGCGTACAAAATCCACTACTTGACCGGCCAGACCGACCAGTCCTTCTTGCAGATAAGTCTCTGTCACAAATGTGATGACCGTCAAGGGACTGCGGGCTTCCAAACTATACCAAGATTCATAATCTGCTTTCTTCCACTCTGCCAAAGCCACTTGATAAAAATCCTGCAGTTCTTTTAAATAGTCAGCTGAAAATTCCGTGCTTCTTAACAGCAAGGATTGAAATTTTGCCTCAAAATGGTTCGGATATCTTGCTAACAGCTTGCTAATCAAACGGAGTTGCGTCTCTTCATCTTCCTCTTCCATTGCTTGGTAAAAGAGCTCGTCTGCTTCATCCATTTCCAAATCTTCAAGATCTAGGACATCAGCTAACTGCTCGAGAATTTCAGGATTGTTAGTCCGTTCAAATTCCTCGAAGAGTCTATTGATCGCTACTTCATCTAAAGCAGATTCTTGCGAAAATAGCGGATAGTTAGCCTTTTCCGCAAACGAAGAAAAATCAATAATGTTGTTTTCTTGTCTCTGCTGCTGTCTGAGCTCTTTTTTGCGATTTTTCTTTTTAGCCATAAGGGCCTCCTTTTTATAAGATACTAGGCTGTTAAACTCTCCGAAGGAATCTGAAATGAAATGGTCATTTACTAAAAATCATGCTTCATTTACCTAATTCCATAAGAGAGCAGGCGATCCATTCACCTCTCCCCTTCCCACTCGGCATAGAACTGCTGGAGGTAGCTTTCCATAAACTCATGGCGGCCTTGGGCTAGGCGTTTGCCTTCTGTTGTGTTCATGAGGTCTTTGAGTTTGAGGAGCTTTTCGTAGAAGTGCATGATGGCAGTGTCCTTGCCCTTGCGGTAGTCCTCAAGTGTTAAGTTTTCGCGCGGCTTTTTGCTTGGCTCATGGATGAGTCGACCATGATTGCCTGAGTAGGCAAAAGCTCTAGCAATACCGATAGCTCCGATGGCATCGAGACGATCCGCATCTTGGACAACCTTGCCCTCTAAGCTGAGTTCAGCGCCGTTGTGGCCGCCCTTATAGGAAATACCTGTCATGATACTGGTGATTTCAGTGATTTGGGCTTGTGATAAACCTTGCTCAGTTAGAAAATCCTTAACCTCAGCCAGAGCCTTGCCTTCATCAAAGAGCTTGCTATCGGCCATATCGTGCAGGAGAGCTCCCATCTCTACGATAAAAAGGTCAGCGCCTTCCGCCTCTGCAATAGTTATAGCAGTCTTAGTGACCCGCGCAATATGCCACCAATCGTGACCGCTGGCTTCGCCAGCCAGAGTTTCCTTCACAAACTGGCGCGTGCTGGTAAGAATCTTTTTCTTATCCATGAGCTGCCTCCCATTCACTCTTAAGCAGTCCGTACCTCAGGTCATCACAGCGATTTCCTTGGACATCCTTACGATCTCGAATCCGTGCTTCTAAGGTGAAGCCCAATTTCTCTGCCACATGCTGACTTTGCTGATTGGTATCATAGCAGTTCAATTCAATCTTATGAAGGTTGAGGAGGGTAAAACCAAGCTCAATCAGGGCAGCTGCCGCCTCTGGCACGATACCCTGTCCCCAATAATCCGGGTGCAGGGTATAGCCGATTTCCAACACATCATCTGCATGACGGTGGTTAAAGTCCACAGAACCAATGACCTTATCCTCTCCTTTTAGCTTTAGGCCATAGCCAGAGGGCAGTTGCTGCTCCGCCTGAGTTTTAGGCAGGACATGCTCCAAATAATAAGCTTCATCCGCAACCGTCTCGACAGGCGGGAAACCTGCAGGATAAGTAACTTCTGGCAAACTGGCATAGTCAAAGACATCAGAAGCGTCCGCAGCTGTCCGCTGGCATAGTAACAGACGCTCAGTTTCGATATCAGGCAGGATATTATTTTCAATAGCTCCAAGCATCTTCATCATTATTTTCACCTTCTAGCTAAACTTGCAGATTACATGAAAAACGCCCCTGTCTAAAGACAGGGACGAATTTATATCTAAATCCGCGGTACCACCCACATTCAGAAAACAAGCCGAGAAAGCTTGTTTTTCTGCAACTCAATTATGCTATTGTGACCTACCAGCAACCCGTAAAAGCTATCTGTGCGGACTTCTCAACACTACCGCTCTCTGTGACAGATCTTAGGCTTTTACTCCTCTGATATGGGGCTTCCTTTAAATTTTAGGCTTTGAAGCTAACGCCATTTTCCTGCAACTTCTTAACAGTTGCTGGCCCGATTCCTTTGAGAGCAAGCAAGTCTTTTTCAGTCCAGTTCGCAAAATCAGCTGCTGAATGAATTCCAGCTTCATAAAGTGTTTCAACCAAGTTAGCACGCACATCAGCTACTTCTTTTGAGGCTGCAAAATCTTCAAGAGAAGTTGTTACCACTTTTGAACTGGTCGACTTAGGCGCTGCTCCCTGCTTAGAAGCTGAATTCTGAGCGGGCGCTGCTGTCATTGGGACGGCTGGTTGAGACTTTAATAAGCCTTGACGTTTCATTTGCAATTTTAATGCTTTTTTGCGATTTTTCTTTTTAGACATGTGTAACTCCAAAAACTTTTTTTATTATTATAGCAGGTTATTTCCAGAAAATAAATACTAAATCGCCTAGAAATCGCAATTCTAGGCGATTCGTCATCATTTTGTAAACTAAATGACGTATTCGATTAACCTTTTGCCTCTCAGAAGCAGTTTAAGAGCTCAAAAGAGGCAATAAATGTGATTTATTCCAAGAATCTACTCTTTTTGTTCTCTAGTACTTCCTTTTACCAAATAAACCATCAGGCAGTTCATGAAACTTTTTGCCTTGGTGATAATTAGCCATTTTTCCTTGTAAAAACTGGTAGGCATCCAGACGGCTTTCATAGCGAGTAAGGGCTTCCTTAGCACGTTCATCGCCGTCTTCTTCCCAGACTTGCTGACTAGCCTTAATCGCTGTTTCATTGACCATGATTTGGCTATTGAGCCAATCTTCAAGGTCTTTTAAAAATTCCTGTTCATAAGTCATTACTGTAGGCTCCTTCATCTCTAATTACCCTATTATAGCATCTTCGTCAGCCGAGTAAAACCATCAAAATTGGAATGACAATGACGGTTATCACCGTTGTCTCAGTAACCATAGCAGCAGCATAATCTGCATCTGCCCCGTAGAGTCTGGAAACAACTGGAGCGTTGGTCATAACAGGCATAGCTGACTGGATAATAAAGACCTCTTTCATGAGATGGGGCAGTCTTGTTGGCATAACCATTATAGCCATCAAGAGCGGTGCTATAACAAAGCGCCCTAGGAGAATTAGGAGATTATCTTTACCAAGAGCAAGGTTCTTCAAGCCAACTTTAGAAATGGATAAGCCAATAAAAATCATGGATAAGGGAATTGTAATATTACCCAAATAAGTCAGGTCTGCTATGACGAAGTGAGGCAGTTTAACATTGAATAAGACCAAGACAACCCCCAGTATAAATCCTAACAGGGGAGGTGACAGGATTTTCTTTAAGCTATCTGTCCAATTAAGCAAGTGCTTGCTTTGCCCATCGCGCTGAATTAGATAGAGGCCAATCGTCCAAAAGAAGGTCGTATTACACATATAGTAAACCAGAACATAGGGGATACTGCGATCGCCAAAGAGAGCTTGATTAATGGGGAGACCAACAAAAACCGTATTTGAGTTGAAAAACATGGAGGCAAAAAGACCTCGATGGGATTTATCAACCCGAAAGATTTGTGCTATCGCTAGGGCGATTCCCAATAAAATGGTCATCGATAAAGCGGGATAGCGAAGCTGAGGCAACATCTCTTTTAAATCAGAGGCAGAAAATCTCCCTATAATCGTTTCAATCATGTAGCAGGGCAGACCAATCTGTGTGACCAAACGAGCTAAGATAGCAGAGGATTTATCGTCAAACCAGCCTCGTTCAGCTAGGAGGTAGCCGAGTAAAACCATGACTAAAATAGTGATAATTCCTGAAATACTCCCAAGAAAAACAGACACTTTTTCCTCCTCTAGCCTTGCTCCAAATCTGCTAAGTAATCCAGCATAGCCTGTCCAGCTGCAAGTGCATGGTCAGCTTTAAAACCATGACCAGCTCCTGGTAAAACTTTTAAACGGGCCTGTTTATAGACTTTTTGTGCTCGCTCTGAGTAAACCAAAGGAACGATAGAGTCGCTATCACCATGCACAATAAGGACAGGGCATTGGTAGGCAGCTATTTCCCCATAAATATCAAAAGACAAAGCATCCCTATTGTAGACAGATCCGACACTAACGCCCATAATCTGTCTGGATTGGGGGTCTGTACCGTACTTGGCCTGACGCTCAGCCGCATCATCCTGCAAAACAAAAGCTGGATAAAACAGTATAAGACCAGCCACTTGCTCGGGAATCTGTCCAGCAAGGTAAGCCGAGACAAAACCGCCTTGGCTTTCTCCCAACAGATAGATACGCTGCTTATCAATACGAGGATCCTGCTGCATGTGTCGAATAACCGCCAGCAAATCATCAGCTTCGGTTAAGACAGACATATCTGTAAAGAGACCGTCACTCTGGCTTTGACTGCTGCCACCGCAAAAGTCAAAAATGTAGGCAGCATACCCAGCGTTACAAGCCATCTCAGCGTAATCCACATTCTTGAGATAAGTAGCCCTAAAACCATGCGACATTATAATGACAGGCAATTTTTCCTGTCTGCTATCAGGCAGATAGAGTTTTCCATAAATACTGAGTTCATCTCTTTTTAACCATAGTTCTTGAATTTCCATAATAGACTCCTTTAACATAAGATAGTGAACTGGTTTAAAAGGTCCAATGAGGATTTTGAAACATTAAGGCTGAAAAATAAAACTGCGATAGCCAATAATTTTGCAGCGCTTATAATCCTAAAAAAGTGGAGTCTAGGACAAAAGTCCAGACCCGTTTCCTAGATTTACCAGATCGACGCAGTGGTTGGGAGTAAGACTTGTTGGCTATGCCAACTTAGTCTTGCTTCTCACTATTGCGCCAAGAGTTTATCCAAAAACAGGAAGACTGGACAAGTTTTGCCCAGCCTCTTTTAAGTATATCTGCCACCACCGAGAATCGAACTCGGAACGGAGCATTACCATTGCTCTATTATACCATTTAACTACAGCGGCCAGTACCTAATAAACTTATAACAACAGGAAAATACCACTATCACTGTTCTTATCGCTATTGTTACGAAAAATTATTAAGTAATTATATACTATCATATACGACCTATTTTGACAAGCCTTGGTGCTTACTTGGTGCCTAATCACCCTTTGATAATATAACATGATCAAGTTTTTCTGATATATCATAATGCATTTGTTCCGTTACATGTGTATAAATCTCATTGGTCGTCCGATCATCTCCATGACCAACACGCTCCATAATCGCTTTAACAGGAATTCCCAATTCAACCAATAAAGAAATATGAGAATGCCTCAAAACATGACTGGTTAAAACCGTACCAGGTTTTATAGCAGCTTTACAACTAAACTTTTTTAAATAAGTATTAAATGTTACTAAGCTAATTAATTTTCCTTTCTCATTTAGAAAAATAAAATCTTTTGGATTAAAAAATCGACGATTCATAGCTATTAAACGATAAACAATTTCCATAGTACGATCATTAAGATAAACCCTACGATAAGCATTAAGAGTTTTAGGAGTAGTCAACTTACGAGAATAATCCTCTGTCCTAGTCGTTATCGTATGAACAACCTCTAAATACTGTGTTTTAAAATCAATAGAATCAATAGTTGTAGCTAATGCTTCTCCAAATCGTACTCCTGTTAAATACATAAATTCCGTCAATAAATTCATGCGTTCACTATAACCTTTATCACGAAGATAATCTAAAAATTCTCTCATTTCCTCCTGAGAATAAAATTTTTCCTTCTTCACATTCACATCCGATAAAGACCTAATAAATTTCGGGAGTACTGTACCAGAAACAGGGTTATCTTCGATAATTTTAAGTGATACACAATAATCAAAAAATAAGTTAAGTAAAGTCTTATTCATCCGTTTATAAGGAACAGACCATGACTGACCCATTAGAAAATCCTGAAGCATAGTTGTTGAGACAGCTTTTAATTTTTTATCTCCAAATTCTCTTATAAATAAAGCCATCGTTTGTTTTTGAGTGATATAAGTACTCTCTTTAACTTCCGCTTTCCGAACCTCTAACCACGATTGATAAGCTTTTGCCACCGTGATATCATTATCAAACTGTTTATTTAACTTATCATTAATACGCCTATCCAATATCCGTCTTGCTTCAGCACCAGCTTGTCTAGATCTGGAATTTAAAGTAACACTTACCTGCTTCCACTTTTCCGTCTGAGGATCAAAATATTTCTCATAATACTTATATTTTTTCTCTCCTATCTTCTTTATATACATACACTTATACCTCCTACACGGGCATAATGTCAGCAACTCTTATTATATCACGCCCACAACCATAACATCCAAATATCATAATATTAATCATCTAAATTTATTAGCTTCTTTCCATCTCAAATACTCATAAAACCCTCTAACATTAATCAGAGTCATTCTGACACTAGGTCGCAAAATAACATGACTAAATTCAGTCGAATCTGCTATTTCTCGTAAATACTTATTCAAAGTTTTAACCTTAAAATAAGGAAAATAATCCTCAATTAATTCTGTTTTACTAACCAATTTATCTGGGAAATTATTAACTTTAATCATATTTTCTCCTTAAACGCAAAAAAAGCCACGGCCCATTTCAGACCGTGACCCAAAATTCCTTACTCACCTTCACCATCATCTGAAAATAAATCTCGGATCCAAGCCATAATTTTTTCACGGAAGGCTAAATACGCAGCTACAATAAAGGTAATAACCCAACCAACAATGCTCCAAATACTGACTTTATCACCAGTTTCTGGCAAAGTCTGCATTCCCTGAGCAGATTCTGATTGTGATGATACTTGATCATCAGCGCTTTGAGCTGCTTCCGATTGATCTTTCTGATCTGCAGAAGACTGACCTTGCTCTACTGCCTGAGAGGACTTATTCTCTTCTTGACGATCTGATGATTCTCCCAGATTAGTATCGGAAGAGCCCTCAGTTACAGAACTATTTCCATCTGAAAAATTATCTTGACTGCCTTCAGCAGGCTCCTCAGTGCTAGACGAACCGCCAAGAGTAGTATCAGACGACTCATCAGGAACTGTTTCTGACTCAGAAGATTCTCCTAAATTAGTATCTGCTCCTTGGTCACTGCTTCCTTCAGTCTCTTCTGAAGTTGGAGTCTCGCTTGACGATACACTAACGTCATCTGACCCATCGTCAGTTGTCACCTCACCAACTTGCGATTGCTCATCCCCTGGCTGTGATGTTTCACTAGTTTCCGATTCCCCTAAACTAGTCTCTCCAGAATCGCTATCCGAAACTTCTCCTGCTGGTTCCTGATTTTGACCCAGATTAGTATCAGAATTGCTCTCTGTTTGGTCATCAATGGATTCCGAACTATCCGGAACAGTTACATCTTGGCCATCTGACTGATCACCTAAATTAACATCTGATTCCCCTACTGAATTCTCACTAGCTAAGGTATCATCAGAAGAAGTCCCTAATTGTGTATCTGTTTCAGACACATCCGCAACCTCCGCTTGACTAGTATCTGTTGCTTCACTTACCGTTTTCGTCACAATAACATTAGAATCTGCAACAGGAATAGTAGTAACCCCATCATCCGCAAAAACTGTTCCAGTTCCCATCAATACAGACGCTGAAAGTGTCACAAGTGATACCAACGATTCTTTCTTCATAAACATATTATTAACTCCTTTTATATTTAAATTTTAATCAATAGTCATAAGTCTTTTAACCGACTTACAACTGAGAATTACTTTGCAACCACAAAACTGTAGCCGCTCTGCATGCTACAAACACGATAATGTACTTTATTCTGCACATTATCATAATTACATTCTGAAACCAAGAAGCTACCATCAGAATTGACATGCTCTACAAACGAGACATGACCGTAGGCTGGCATGGTAAAATCTGAACCGCCAGCTGTAGACATCACAGCTCCTTCTACCGGCTTATCAGATCTTTTCCAACCCTTGGCAACCAAACTGCTAACCCAATCTTGGCCATTACCATTATTATTATAAATGGCCGAATCTGTACAAATACCTGTCTCCTGAAGACGATTGGCCACATACCACGTACATTGACCAACCGGATAACGGTTATTTCCCATGGTCCCCAGAACATTAGTTGAGGGCTCACCATATTTTAGTTTACCCTTATACTCAGAAGGAAAATCAAAAGACTCAGCCATTGTCCCAGAGCCACCAGGACTGCCAGTATTTTCTGATTCCTCCAATGTCCCTTTAAAGACATCTTCCCATTTCTTCGCATCCTCTTTTAACTGAGAAGCTTTAGTTTGGCCATCTGAAAGTGACACTCCCTCATACTTTTCACTAAAATATAAGGCTGCTTCACCAGAATCATGAGCAGTCTTTAAATAATCTCTGACATGAGTATAGCTAGTACTCAGCTCCTTTTGTAATAACGCCAATTCCGTTTCAGAATCTAGCGTTCTGTTTGGCGCATTGGCCCATCTGTCCCCATTAACGGTACTTGACCAGCCAGACCATTGTAAGTAGCCAGCCACGCCACCACTGGGATTTACCGCCTTGGGATCAAAATTAGATTCCCTCTCAGCGATAGCCAAAACGGCTGAAGCCCCTTCTAATGTTGACTCCTCTTCATTCACCATGTGATTGAAAAGAGCGATAACATCTTCAGCACGTTCTTTTGAGACACCACCTTTAGCCGCAACTTCTTCTGCCGTTAAAGTCGTTTTCGTACCAACCGAATCCGAGGAAGATGAACTGTCATTAGTACTCGAGAACAAAATCACAAAAACCGACAGTAAAGCAATCATCCCTAAAATAACGGGAAGAAAAAGCAGACGTTTTATGACTTTCCTCATAATTACCGCCTGCCTTTTACTTTAATAGTCTTCTTTTGTGCCTGAATATGCCGCTTAACCTCATCACGGACGCCGCTTATCCTGTCAAAATCTTTAATAGCCTTAGTTTCAAAGATCCGACTATTTTTAGGAGCGTCATATTTTTCAGCAAAATCTGATTTGGCCTTATAACGATCTTTAGCCTTCTGAAAATGCTCATTGGCCTTTCCCATATAGTAATCACGGCTGCCATCACGATTAGACATCCCTTGACTGGCATAATTCAAGACCAGACCTTGGCCTCGGTGACGGAAACTGCTCATGTTAGATCGGAAACGATCAACAGCTTCCTGTGTCCGACGCTGACGAGCCCTGCTTCTCGCAACACCTTGGACATAAGCGCCAGGATCACCATTAGAGCGCTTTTCAGCACGTTTGCCAGAATAATGGGCCATCAAATCACTCATACGCTGACGAGCATAGCGAGCTGTATCTCTAAAAGTACCGCCAACCGTATGCTTAGCTGCACCAGTCATAATCTTTCGACCGCTGTTAAGCTTTTCTAAGGCTTTACCAGCGACATAACCAGCACCAGCTCCAACTCCAGCCCAGCCTAATCGGCCGATCGGATTACGATACTGCAAGCCCCGAATGCGACTGCCAACTCGATCCATCATAAAGCCGCTGATACGATTATTGGTAAACATAGCTAACAAGCGATCACGCTTACGCCACATCACCCAAAGTACCAATGCTTTAAAACAGGTCTGCACAAAATAATTGGCTGAAAACATATCACTTACAATAGCCGTTAAGACACTGTAAAAGTAAAGGAACAAGGTCGCAAAGAAGGAAACAAACAGCGACAGGCCAATAGCGCCAAAAAGATTCTTCAAGAAATTGAAAAGAACGTTTTCAAAGGTTGGTACCAAGGCTATAATCAGTGCAAATGGTGCAAACATCAACAAAAATAGAAAAACAAGCTTAAGGACAAGTGACATCACCCCTAAGATAACTAAAACAGCACCCATCATCAAAGCATCTAAAATAGACCCTGTCGCAAATGAGAATTTCTGTCCCCAGAGCCCTTTCATCATCGGGATATTGGGACTTTTTTCATCTCCAACAAAATCCTTAATATTTGTACCATCATCAAGCACAAAATTATCATCACCTTCCTTGTAGTTAGTCAGGTTTTCCATCTGTTCTGTCGTCACCTGATCTGAGTCCACTGCACCCCCATTATCAATGCTTTTAACATCCGCATTCATATAAACATAGGGTTTCCAAATAGCTTGGACAAAATAGGAATCCAGCACTGTCCAGCCACTAGCATCACCATAGCTGGTTTCAGCTTGAGACAAACCGCCAGCCGCCTCAGTGGCCACTTCTGACACCGAGTTATAAGCCGATTGCACAACATACTGGCCATTGATTTGCATAAAGAAAGTCAAAGCTAAAATATAAACCGTAACCGACTTTAACAAGCTGCCAAAAAAACTGCCACCAGCCATATAGCGAGCATAGGCGTAAGATACCATCAAACCACCAATCAAAGTCGAAAACGTCGTTAATAAGGCAGTGAAAAGAGCTGATGAGTTACTGATAATTGAACTAATGTAATCATCTATAGAGCTGTTACCTGCGTTAGACGTAAAATCATAAATAGCCGCGCAGACTTTAAAAATAATCTTAGTCACCCAGAACACTCCCTGGACCAAAGAATTGATAAAATAATTAGTTTCTGAACTCATCCCTAACCAATCATTTCCAAACCAGACCTTAGAAGTAAAGCCATTTAAACGGTCATCTTTTCCATAGTATTCATAACTGACAACGTAATCGTTCTCACCGTCTTTTTGCTTTTCCTTCACTCGCTCTCCGGCCTTTTCAATACCCTCAGGATCATCTTTAAAAGGTGAGTGGTGGCCATCAGAACCAGACGACGAAGACTGACTGCTGTCAGATGATGAGGATTTTTCATCATTAGACTTTGATTTTTCTTTTTTAGTATCTTTATCTTTGTCCTTTTGCTTTCCAAAGGTTTGAACAGTTTTAGACCCTGACGACTGGGTCTTACTGCTATCCGCAAAAACTGCAGCAGTACCTATAATCCCCATGAACAGCAGTACTAAACTACCCAAAATCAAAGCCTTCTTTAATCTCATAAGCACTCCTTTCTATTAGGCCGCTGTCATTTTACTGTTAACGGTATCAAACAACTGCGTAATCTCACGGAACATCCCATCAACGGTAATCCGCTCCCTGCGGCCAAACGTGTCAAAATAGATACATTGAGCCATGGTCATATTACTCATCCATTGTTGATTGGTCTCTGTCAAAGGAACACGAATATAATCCAAAACGTCATCCACCTCATTAGGTTCTAGAAAGGCGAAAACCGTTCCAAAACCAGTTGTATCTTCTTCTGTCTCCACATCCCGAACGGACTGTGTCCCAAAAACCATAAAATTATTTTGAGCACGGCCAACTCGGCGCATTTCCATCAAGATACCGCGACCAACCTCAGTGGAATTAAACTGCCATGCCTCATCCACTGTTACCATGGTTTCAACATTGACATCACGCTGACCAAATCGCTTACAAAAATAGCCTAGGCCATACAAGACGACTTGGCTTTTCTTTTGGGACGGCGTTAACGTTGTCGTAGCTTTTTTAGGTAAATCCAGTCCCTCAATTTCCAGAATAGTAATTTTACTGCTCATATCAATAGCCGGATTAGAGCCGTCAGAGAAACAGAGCGATAAAATTGAATTCTTGGATTTAGATTCCAACGAAATCCCTTTTTCACGGACTTCCTTAATATCAGACTTCTGCATGTCCTTAAAGACATGCACCATCCCCACTTTTTCACCCTGCTCACGTCGTTCAAGAACCCGTGCAATCGATTCTAGATAACCCATTTCAACAATATCCGAATTATTCATCAGCACCGAAGCAATCATAGAATCTGCTAAATCAATAGCTTCTTGACCGTCCAGAAAGACAATCGGATCCAACACTCCATAATTACGCTTATCCTTAGCATCTAAAGTGATGAAATTAATTGAACGAATATACTTTTGTAAAGCCGGAAATTCATCTTTCTTTTCCAACTCAGCAAGCACCTTCATATACTGGCGCCGCATTTCCTTTTTAGGATCAATATACAGACATTGCATTTTAAGCAGACTGTGATACGTAAACAGCAGCTTGATCAAAAACGACTTACCGCTGCCAGTTTCGCCGATAACAGCAGTATGAGGATTAGATGTCACCTTGCCTTCCACTCCAACCTTATTAGCCTGAAACAGATTAACATATACAGGATTAGAAGACTCCGCGATAGCAGCCTCATAATCCCCATGCCAGGAATCAACACGATTATCTATCCGACCAATCGGAAAACCAACATCCGTTCCGACTTTACGGCTGGTAAAAAATAGGTTTTCACAAAAAGCCTGTAAAGACATCTTTTGTATAAAGTCTTGATCATATAAAGTCAACACTTCTGTCATCCTATTTTTATACATCAAATACAGCTGATCTGCATTGGCTCTAACAAGTGACACCCCAATTTTATTCAATGCTGTATAAAGCACCTCGAACTTGGATTTTAACTCCTCAACAGACTGAGCTGTAATCACCAACGTTTGAAGATAACGCACTAAATAATTACCTTCATCAATATTAGTTTGTAGGTTTTCCAGCAAAAAATTACTGCGAATTGTCGCAGAATTCTGTACATCTCCCGATTCATCTTTTTCCTGCATGGTATGTCTCATACGGCGACGAGCCCTACTTGCCTGCCCACCAATAGAAAAAACGCCCTTAGGCGTTGAAAATTGGACATTATAGATAGACTCAACAGGGAAACTCAAAGTTTGAATTTCCTCTGATAAGTGTAAATACGACATATTTTCTGGAACTTCACTAATAGGTAAAAAAGCTACATAAGATGAATCATCAAAATTATCTAATTTAATAATATTAATATTTTCAAATCCGAGATTTACTTCATCTAAATTCTCAATATCGCTTTCAATCATTTTAATTTCAAATTCACGATCAAAAGTCATACCACGCAGCCACTGCAAACGGTTAACAAACAGATTCTCAACACGGGTCAACGGACGAGCGTCAAGGATACTGAGCTGATTTTCCAAAACCGTCAATTGACTGTTATAATTTTTATACCAATCAATCGGGACTCCCTCAGCCATTCCTAAAAAAGACAGAACTTTATTTCTAACAGTCTTATAAGACTGCATCGCAACTTCCTTCAAATCCTTAGAAATGTGTATGCTTTTCAGGGGCACAATCAGGTAATGTTTATAATCGTATAAAACCCCAATTGAACCATAAAGTTCTTCAACCATATGACTCAAAATCCACTCTGCCAAATCAGCTGTGTCTGATTCCCAATCCACATCTGCCATTAACCGGCCAAAACGCTCAGACAAATCTTGATCTATCGGAATCGTCCGAATACTAAAATCATGATAAGTATGCAATTCTGATAAAGCTGCATAATTTAATTCTTTCAGCTTCTCTTTCCCAGCATTATCAACCGAATTGACAATTTTGGACGGAATTTCATAAATAGCCGAAACAGAACCATCCTTTCTTAAGATCAGATTATTCTGAATATCCCAAATTTGATTCAACATCACTTCATCGTCCAAGTTTAACAACTGTTTTACTCCCAAAAACTATCACTCCTTTCTTATCATTCTAATGGCTTTAGGGCGTCTATAAATTTGACCCTTATTAATATAAAGACCATTTTGTTTAACGCCAAACCTAAAGTAAAAGATCAAATAATCTTTTAAATACATTAACAAGCTCTTACCATCAACCCTCAGCTCGGAAAACAGGCCAGCCAATGACCAAGCCCCATAACCTGAAATTGTCATCCTCAAGCCAACAGGCAAACCATGAGCAACTATTTTTAGCACCTTCCAACTCACAAAATAAATCACAACTGTATACACAATCTTAGACAACTTCAGCGCTGATGGTAAAGCGAAATCATTACTGATTCGCTGTATCCAAAAGGGCTGGGCTAAAGCTTTTGTATAGGAATACAATTCCTTATCAGGTAATTCATCAGCCATTAAGCACCACCAGCCCCTGTATCCTTAATCTTATCCCAGATCGTAGCTAAGGTCTGAAGAGAACCTCCTGGATCTTTACCAAACCAGTAAGCAACAGAGCCAATCACAATTCCTATCAACATATCACCCAAAGATCCACTTCCGATCCCCTTTAGCATTTTAAAAATAACATAGCAACCAATCACATACACAAAAAAATTATTAAAAAGAAAATTCCATAAGTTTGCACCAGACATTTTCTAATCCCCCTTAATTATTTTCTCCATTACCATCCTTAGCATAATCTGCTGGGATAATATGCGTCATCTTATTAACATAATAAGAATCACCTTTTTCCGACAGCTCAAACGAAAAATTCTCACTATGTGTTACCCCTGAAATTTCAAAGGTAACCTGTACATAAGCAGATACTTTTCTGCCTTTGTGCTTAACATAATAACTATAGTCTAGTGACTTATAAACAGCGCCATTAATGGTCTTTAAATTATCTGAAATCAAATCCAGATTTTTCTGACTAGTCGTATAGTTATCAAAAAACAGTTTCATAAAACCATCAAGTCTTTCATGCTCGGACGTCGACAGCTCATCCTTAGCTGTCAGTTTCAACTCCTGAGATTTCTCACGAGCTTTACCATCCTTAAACTTTGAAACCGCCTCGTACCAAGGCAAGCCAGTTACATAATACTTACCATTTGCCCCAGCATAAGGTATCGAAAAATTAACAGTTACGCTCTTAGCACTGTCTCCTTCTCCAACTTTATAAGTTACACGATAAATTGCAACATCTCCTACCACCGACTGTAAGCGAGCAGATTCAAGGGACATAACCGTCTTAAGCTGGCCCTGAGAATTTTCTCTAGGAACGAAATTGTAATAACCTTCCAATTTCTCCTGCTGTTCCTGCTGACCCTCTGAATCTGCAGGAAAAGTGAAATAATCTCTAACATAACCATCTAAAAAAATCTGCAAGCGATAATCCACCTCTGCTCTTGCTGCCTGCTTAGCAACAACTGGACGCCGGTGCATCTGACCATAAATATTCAAACCAATAGCTAAGGTGGCCAACCCAAAAAATCCCACCAAAAGACTGATGAAGATAAAATTCATCCGCCTCTGGGAAACGACCTTCATTTGGTGCTTTTCCTTAGCTTTTTTAGTCTTGAGAATTTTTTTAATTGGCTTCTTTAAATTAAAAGCCATAACCTCACTCCTTTCTAACGCAAACGATTAATATAAAAGCCTTTGGCCGTATGAAGAAGATAACCCGCATTGATATAATTAGCTACCAAGGCGGGCCAGCTACCAACTCTAAAGAAGTACTGCAAAAGTGCTTCCAACTCAACTCCTTTCACCAGAACTTTCACTGCCTCAACTTCATCTTTAGAACAAAATTCATAGATACTTCCGATAATATCTCCAAATTTTGCATGGCGTTTCAGCAAAGCCACAACAACAGTTTCATCACCATTGTAAATGCCTTCAATGCACTGTTTCAAAACATAAGCCTGCTTTAAAGTCATCACACGGTCAACAGCCCAATCAGTAAACCCACAAACAAAAAAGGCATCATCTCTGATACCTTTTTCTTCCATACGCTGCCTCACTTGACTTTCTGTAAATTTCGACAAGTCTAACTCACATAAAAAATTAGACTGAGTCCCATCTCTGACTCTGATATTGGCTATCATATTTCACCCCCTATTCAATATAGACAATTTCATACCTCGTAGCAAAAGCATAGCCTTTTTGCCGTCTCATAGCACGAATACAATCTAATGCATTAGCTTTGCTTCCTGGTGGATAATCACTATAAAAATTAAGATAGACATAGCTATCTCCATCACGCAAAACAGCTATACATTCATATTCCATAAATTTTCCTCATCAATAACTATACTCAATATCATCTACCAGCTCATTATAAGCAGCAATATCACCAATAACATCAAAAGCTACTGACTTATCTAAAAGTTCTTCATCAACAGCCTTTTCTAACTCCCTTTGCATCAAACCGCACATTTCACGATAAGATAAATTCCTTTCAATAACATCATATGAAGCCGTCATCACTTCAAATACATTATCCCCACTTAGCGAATAATCTCTACTAAAGCGTTTAAATTTCATAACTATAACTCCTTAAAGTAAAAACATTCTTGTAATTCATCTAATAGCTCACTATAAAAATCCGATTCCTCCCATCCGTCATAATCTGACTGACAATCTGTCCATTTATCATACACACCAACCACTTTTGAACCAGATATTTTTAGAGTAAAAACACCTTTAAATTTAACGTAACAATAACATCCCTCAAATTCTGAATATAAACTAATCTCCCCACTAATAAGGACATCATAATCTTCAAGTGGTTCTATACTATTTATAAAATGTCCTTCACCAGATATTTTCAGCATTATTCTCCACCGCCCCTTCAAACAAAAAAAGCGATTAGCTCTTTTAAAACTAACCGCTTACCTTTTAGTCAAACATAAAAAAGGAGTAAATCTTTCAATGATTTACCCCTTCGAAATCCGCTTCTCTGCTATCTTATACACCTCACTATCACTGCGTTTACCAATAGCAACGATTTCTACAACTTCAATACCTGTTGATTTCTGGCGAAAAACAATCCGTAAGCCCAAACGCCTATGTTTCAGCTTACGACAGCCAGCCAATGCCCCATGTAAGGCCTGACCAGCTTCCATGCCAAACTTTTCTAATTTAACAAGAGACTTACGAATTTGTATCTGCTGGCTATTATCTAATTGTTTCAAATCTTTAACAGATTCATTTGTAAACTCTACTTGATAAGTCATTCCCATTCATCCTCTACTGTTTCAAGGCCTTCCCGCCAATTAGATCCAAAAACTTCATCAGCAGTATAATGGCTCTTTTCAAGCGTTAGATCAAAAGGAATACCATTCTTTTGAATCACCTGATTAAGATAAATGGTAACAGCCGTCGTCATATCAAGTCCCAAGTCAGAAAAAACTTGACTAGCCCTGTCCTTCACATCAGAATCAATATTGATATTCAATCTTACCTTAGACATTTTTAGTACCCCACTTGTTATTTATACACCTATTATACATCTAATAGGTGTATAAAACAAGTGTTTAGCTTTTATTTTGAGGAGCCCCATTCAACAAAACGTTCACCCTTCTTGCGAAGCGCTCCCAGCGTTTTTAAAAGTTCCTTATGGAAATACCAAAATTTACGAAGCTCTTGGCTCATTTCTTCAAAGTGATATTTAACCATTTCACCACGCGTTAAATCATCAGGCTGAGCCTTTAAAAGTTCATTCAAATCACTAGAAACCTTATCCGCTTCTTCCCAATTCTCCTGTTGAATTAGTTCCCCCAATTTTACAGACGTTTTTTTAACATTCTTCAAATACACTTCTTTTTCTTCATTTGCCATAATATTTCCTCAACTTTCAATTTATGATACACTATTACTATTCTGTTTTAGGTCAGCTATTTAGCTGACTTTTTTGTCGGACTGCGATTTTGTACTATCATTCATTACTCCTTCCTATCCAAATATTTCAACAAGCGATACCGACTAATCAACTCCAACAAAAGTTTTAGCTTCTTATCATGTCCATAAGATAACAGTTTTTTCAGAGCAGCTTCCCGATTTTCAGAAGCTATTTGATTTAAATACAAATCGTACCGCTCAAGCTTCTCTTGGTACAACTGCTGAACAACTTTATTATCAGGATTTTTATTTTTTTGATAGATTAGACCATCTAACTCCCGTCGCATACGGCGTAAAACACTACCTGATAATTCATCCTTATAGAACTCTCTATCAGGAATTAAGGCCACCACCTGATAAACAATAGGATCTAAATTTAAGTAGCGATCAAACAGAAATTGTTCTACAGCCCCCATCAACTTACCTCCAATTTATGAGTATTTTTTAGATCCTTAATAATTTGTTCTCCACGATCATTGATCTTCCCCGAATTCCGAAACATTTCCAGGTATTCTGTATTCATTAACTTATCAATCTCATCTACCATGGCATAAGTATCTGCTACTTGATTTACCAGCCACTTAACCGTGCGATTAATGTTATAGGGTTCTGCTTTAACCGTCAATTTCAAAGGTTCAGCACCACCAAACAGCAACTGCCATTTCTGATCAGGTTTATAAGCGCCATACTTATTGATACCGTCATAAACCGCTATTTCATAGTTTAAAACACTACGAGCCACCTCAGCTATATCAACACCGTCTAAAAATTCTTCAATAACGCTTTGAGCTTTGCCTTGGGAAAATCGCAATTCATAACGGTTCCAAATACCAAAAACTTCTAAAGCCTCCCAAACATCAATTCCTTCACGTTTAGCGATTTCATATCGCTTTTCGTAAAAATTAAAGTAGAGATTGCTTTGACGAGAGCCAAAATATAAAGAAATTCCTTGACGATCGTCGTTATCATTTTCTTTCAACGAACCTCCACCAACATGATTCCAAGTCCGAATATTCTTACAAACCACTTCTTTTTTATAAACTTTGGCCATAATATCTGACAACTGGATATGTTCATCTTCATGACCATATCCTCGATATACCTCATCTAAAGCCACATCTAACCGTGTCACTTGCATATCTGATCGTTCAGACATCTTAGATATCAGTTCATACCAAGTAAGATTTTGACTTTCTAAAATAAGTTCCATTTCTCGGCACCCTTGACCAGATAGCTGTACCGTCACCTGATAATTTCCACGCTCTTTTTTATCCGCATAATCAAACAGCCAAATATTACCTCGACGCCGAACACGATTATAAGACAGCAACCCCGTAGGAGCGACATTAAAATCCTTAAGACTACAATGCAAATAGTTACTAACAAAAGACTTCAAATCATAAACCTCTTTAAACGTAATCCGCAAATAGTCAATCATGCCACGTAAATTCTGACCAGTTCCGTCATAAAGATAGCCAAGTTTTTCCTTCATAACTTTAAATCGCTCATAAGGCAACCCACGGGCACCATTTTCATAGGCTCGATAAGTACGTCTATGCACACCCACACATTCAGCAAACTGTTTTTGATTCATGCCAGTCGACAGTCTAAACTCTTTTAAACTCAAAGCACTAATCGTTTTCACTAATAATCTTTTTTCTCCTTTCCAAAAACCTTAAAAGTTGCGCGCGAAAAATCGCCAAAATGGCGCACTTTTTAAAATCACGAAATCCCTTGACCCGCCTACGTTTGAGGCTGGTTGTTTTTTGATTTTTGCAAATCTTAACCCCCCTATTAGAAATAGGGGGTTGCTATTCAAATGCCTAGAGCTGAAAAAGGCTACTACGGCGCTACGGCGGGGTGCTTACCGCACCCCCTTGTAGCTTGTAGCTCACGCCTCTTCCAGCTCTAGGTCTTCATCAAAATACAACGCCAACAATTCCTTCCAGGTTCCGTCAAAATTTTCTTTTTGACTCAACAATCCTTCCAGCATCAAACAGTCCTCAAGTGTCAAAGAGTGTTTTCCATCTACACGTGTAAACGTGTTATAACCCGCTTTTTCGATCTCACCAATAAGAAACCGCACTGTCGCAGGTTTAACCTCTACACTGGCAGCAAAATCAGCAACACTGGATCTATCATCAAAAGTATCATCTGAACTAGACTGAACAATAGTCCCTGTCTTGATTTGTTCAACAAAATTGTTTAAGCCTTCATCATTCACCAAATCAGCTGAGACTTCCTCATTTTCTCTAGGATCAAATGGATTATCCCGCCGTTCAACCTTTTCAAATTCATCAAAGAAAGAAAATTTCTTAGGCAAAAGCGGCGAGTAAAACTCACGAGCCACTTCGCCAAATACGCCCGCATAACCACGGCCATAGACACGACGGCCAGAAACATATTTAACAAATTTAAACTCTTTGTTTTTATTTTCTTGGCCAAACATAGCGTCATAGCCATATTCATCTAACCGGCCCACAGATATATGCATCATCATATTAGCTCTAATCTTAGTAGGCAAATCTTCAGCCGCTGGCTTTTGCATAGCAATAATGGCATGACACCCTACTTGACGGCCAAGCAAAACATACTGAGTCAAAGCCCTATCTAATCGGTCTCGCAATTTATAATTGCCTTCCAACGCTGCTTTTAAAGCATTGAATTCATCACAAACCAAAAAGTACGGTTCTAAACCGTACTCATAAAACTTCTTCATATCCTTATGCCCTAAACGTTTCATCTCTTGACGAACATAATCATACCGGGCAAACATAGTCACGACTGACCGTTCAAATTGCTCAACAATAGCTTCCAAATCAAAAGACACTCGATTTTTAAACGCTGGAATATCACCCATCGTCACAAAATCCGCTCGCTTAGGATCACAAATATCAACGACACCAATCTTAGACAACACTAATACTAAACACCTTAAAAAAACCGTTTTACCGCCACCAGTACCACCAGCAACCAGCAAATGAGGATCTGAAGCAAAATCCCAATAAAAACCATTCATCAATTTAACGCCTTTTTCAGGATCATAAGTGACATCCGTTACGCCAATCCGATTAAGAAGAGCCGAATAAGCCATTTTATAAACTTTAAATTTTGGCTCGTCAGTCGCTTCCATAAAGTCCATAAAAAGCGTTGTCTCAAGCTCTGAACCAATCTTTTTAAACTTTTCCTGAAATTTACTGCCTGCCATTTCAAAAGCAGCTTCTAAATCATACTTGCCTTGTTTCAAATAAACTTTGGGAAATTTTATCTTAGTTCGTACACCACCAGACTTCCTTTTAGATCTTTTTTGTTTCTCAATATAATAGCCATGACTATACAAATATTTAGCCATAGTCTTTAAACGATCAACCTTTTTAAAAAAAGGTGTTGCTTCTTGCAAAAACCAAGTTAAATAGGCGGCAGCCCCAGCACTCACCCCAAGCAAAACAGCTAAAATAATTAAAGAAATTCTATTCAAAGAGGACACAGAAGCCCAATCCAAATAACTATAACTAACTGCACCAGCTAAACCAAAAGAAAAGAATCCACCAAATAAAATAGCATTATAAAACCGCATATACGGTCTTACCCTGACACCTCTATACTGAGGTAATAATCTCAATTCACTACCTCCTTAGCAAATTTTCACTTCTTCTCTACTGGCTTACCAGCTGATGAAGACTTAGACTGATTCCCAATCTTTTTAATCTTGCTGGCAAACAACTTATAGTTATCACTACCACTGATAGAAGAATAGGTCACCACGATATCTTCCAATTCAACAGGTTCACGAAAGTTTAAACCAAGAGCTTCAATTTCTGATACAAGCATATCTGTAATTGTAATACTAATAGGTTCATGCTGAACACTAGACTTAATATTCAATACTACCCCACGAACTTCACCAGTAGAAATCTCAGGATAAGTACCATCCTGACGACGAGGCTGACTAGTGTCCTCCTCATAAACAATATCAGGTCCAACATTTTCGATATAGAACAAACCACCAAGTAATTCATTCACCTTCAAACCATCCACAACACGATAATTTTTACCTGCAATGGGGAGCTTTTCTCCCATGTTTAATCCAATTCTAGCCATACTTTATCACCTTCCTTACTTAACAACTTCCAATTTTTCCGCAAACACATTCAATGCTGGCGCCACATTACGACCATTCACTGCATAATCTGGGTAAAAAATAGGGTTCACCAATCGAACCTGACTATCTTCTTCAAAAACCTGACTAGAAGCAGGCGTAATGACATGAAACAATCCATGTTTTTCATTGCTTACAACATGTCGCTGATACTGTCCAGCTTCACCAAACACACGGCGAGGAGCCGTTCCCAACTTTTCATACCACACTGTCCCGATAAAATCAGGATTCATCTTTAAACTCTTTGGTTCCATAAATAATTACCTCATTTCTTTTTGTTAAATAAAAAAAGACAGTTTAAAGACTTGTCCAGGTCTCACATTATCTTCAAAAAACAACTAACCAGCCTCAAGCATTTTTAGTACTAATTCAAAAAAGTCTGCAATTAAGTTAAAGCCAAAAAAACAAAAAAGAAACAAAACTATAACAAAAATACCAATAACATCAAGAACAACAGACCCACTCTGTCTTTCTCGCTTTTTAGCTTCCTGTTTCATCACCCTTTGATAAAATCTACTTCCTCTATTTTCCATAACTATATTTCCTTCTAAACAGGTGCTCTCACCAATATCATATATCTCACCTCAAAAACTAAGTATTAAAATACTAAAAGTATCACCTTACTCAGACCAACATTCTATACTTCCCCACTTTTTATAATTTCCTAAAATATAATCAACAACTGAACTAGTCACCCTTCCTCCAAAAACAATAAATTCCCCATCATCAACCATATTCTCCATCAAAGCCAACTCATAATCAGGTAATGACACTCTAAAAAACTCATTGTATGCTTTCCTAGAAACCACAAAAACAACTTCATTTTCAAGAAAAAACACCGAAACAAAATTATCTTTAGTCCCTTTTAAAGCCATTAACAGCTTCCACCTATTCCACCACTGCTTTATATTTTCAACATTCATATCCACTCCTAAACCAACATAATTACCAGCAAAACAATTATTACACTCCAAAAAATAAGACTCCCAATGCAAGCTAAACAGCCAATCTCCCGAATTCCTACCAAAATAAACATCAAAAAGAAGCATACTAAAAAAGTCAGCATACCAACGCCTCCTACTCCTTCTTTCCATACCTATTCTTTAAAACTCACTATTCAAAGTTTCCTCCTTAAAATACGACTAACACTAACACAACTAATATCCTGACCATTAATAACAACAAAAGAATCTTGATCTCTTACCATAAAACTAAATGACTCACCAACAATAGATTTAAACTTTTCCTCCAATACCTCTTTATTTTCTTCTAAAATATCTTTCTCCCAAATACGTCCATCTGTAAATCTAACCACTAAATGAACACCAAAAGAAGGAATCAATTCTGAAGACCTATCATTAGATACTGCTGCATCCGATGATTCAAGCAAATACTTCTCAAACTTCCAACCAACTATCAAACAATATACAAAAGCAAAGAACATCCCAAAACCCAAAGCATATACAACATCATCAAAAATAAGATAATGTAAACCAAAAGCCCACATCCCTACATTTATCGCCCAAAACATATCACGATTAGTCAAATCAAAATAAAATCGAAACTTAACCTTCTTTTGCATTTTATTTTCCTTTCATCACCAACAAAAAATATTAACATCATAAACTCCTTAATCACCTTCATACCAATTTAATCCCCAATATACAATAACCTTCTTCAAGACCAACATAATGTTCTAGCTTATAAATAATCTCAACTAAACATCTCTCTAATGAATCATCTACCCTTCTCAACCAAAGATAATCTCCTACTTGATAGTTCCTATCATTTTTCCTAAGCTCAAAAGTTTTACAGCCATTCAAAACATCTCCCCAATATTCATCAGACAATTTAACTTCATGAATCACAAACACCATCACCATCCAATCTTACTAAATCCTCAATAATTTCATCTTCCAATTCAAATAAAATACGAAGCTCATCAACGTAATCATTAAAACGATCATCAGATAATTCACCAAAAGTCAATACAAACTTCTCAAATACATAACTACGTAATAATACAACTCCCTGCAAAGTCTTTACCAATGACTTATAATTTTGCGCACTACTCATACTCTAACTTCTCCATCTCACTTAAAATAACATCTTCAATATCAGATAAGCCTTTCAAATAACCCGATTGCACATCTGATATTTTTTCTCCTGCTAACAACTCCTGCAAAATGGGTTCACGCAACCTTGAAATTGTCTCTTTTCCCAATTCCAATGTCCGATATTTTCCCATTTCTAAATATTCTTCACGATTCATAACACCATTCCTTTCATCAAAAAAGCCATCTTAATTTAAGATGACTCCCTTTTTAAACCAACGATTTTTTACTTTCTCCTTCAATTCCGTATCAAAGCCAAAAAGCGAAACCATGATCGATTTACTAGCATACTGCCCTTTACCCTGATAAAACAATGATAACTCATACTCGTACTGATCAATAAATTCTTCCAATGCTTTTTTACTACGCTTGCTCAAATCAGTTGTAAATGGATACAAGGGCATAATAGCTAATTTTTCATTAGCTTCGGGTATAACTTCTAAGCCATAAAAACTTGGATATACTGTCACCTTTGGATCATCAACATACATACTCTTCTTTACCACTTTAATTTCAATTTTCACCACTTCCTTTCAAAACAAAAAATGTACAATATCGCTTGCACATTAATCAACATAACCAGATAATTCATCCCTAATTTTCTTTAAGGCACCTCGAATTTCTTCTGACTCCCCATACATCTCAAATTCAGCCAAACGATTCTCAAAACTTTTAATAGAACCAAACAACTGTTTAGAATTATTATGCTTTTGATCTGCCATTTTTTGTTCCATCATAATCTTTTGATTTTGAGATTTTAAATCAGCAATTTCATCATTTAAACTGATAGTTTTAGCAGCTAAATTTTTATTCCGAACAGACAATTCATAATTCCTATCAACAACCTCTCGAATAAGATCCAATGTATCTAAGATTTCTTGAGCTTTAGAAGTATTATCATATAAACTTGCACGAGCCCATTTTTCTTCCAACATTGTATCCTTAATCTCTTTAGTATCAGATTTGATAGCTCTAGTCTCAATCGTAGTTTTTTGGCGTTCATCAACAACTTTTTCTTTTAAACGACCAAATGAATCACGATTATTACCATTCAATCTATCTTCCATCTTTGATAACTCAACTGACATTTTTTCATGCTCTTTAGATAAATCAGCCATCTTATCTTTGAACATGGCAGTATCTCTATCATTTCTAATAATGACAGTCACAACCGAACCTATAACTGTTACAATACCGCCTAACGTAACCCAATCCATAATTGAATAACCTTCTATCATAAATTTTCCTCCATTCTATCATAATATAATTACAAACCATAAAAACTACTGTTCTCTTTAATACTAAACTTATAAGAAAGATTAAATCCTGTTAATTTAATCTCTCTTACAAGTCCCCTAACACTTGTTAGGTAGACCATTTTCCTATTCAATTATCACAAACAAAAAAAGGACAATCTGAATAATTTCAAATTATCCCGCTTAAGATATGCACCATCATACACCTATCAATTTCACATAATACTTAACTTACCAAATATGTAGTTGACTACACATCTTTTACTTCATTTATTTGCTTATTGCATGCTCTTATCCTCGCACACTCTTTTCAGTAGATACTCTACCTAGCGCCCGCATTTCTAAAGAATACATCTCACTCTGCGTTACTCTAGTCCTGCCTCCGACCTACCAAGGCCAGCACTTCCTAGTGTTTCATCCAAGCAGGCACACTAGACAAAGCCCAGCACATAGTCAACCCCACTTTGACATTTCAACCAAAATAACGTATAATCTAAGTGTCTAAGTTAAATTAGTGTGTTATTCAGTCCTGCCAACAGGAGTGTCTACACGCTTTTTATTTAATTTTCAAAGAACTAAGAAAATCTATATCATTCATCTCATCAGCACTTTTTCAAACTCTATACTTTACAAGACTTTCTGATTTGATGAATTAGATTTTTTACAACATTTCTGTTGTTGTTTATATAATACATCAGTTTTGTTGTACTGTCAATAGTTTTTTTGGAAAAAATTTAAAAAAATTTTTAAAGGATAAAATATGTTCCCAGAACGCCTAAAAGCCCTACGTTTAGAAGCTGGCTTAACCCAAAAGGAAATAGCTGAAAAATTACAGATAAAACAACAAAGTTATTCAAGATGGGAAAATTCTGTATCTAAGCCTAGTAGAAAAACCCTAGAAATACTCTCTAATTACTTCAATGTCTCAACCGACTACCTTCTTGGCAATTCAAATCTCAGACATGATATACCAGAAGGTGAAGAACTAGAAAAAGAACTGGATCGTGCTATTGAAACGTCCGTCGGTTATGAAGGCGAGCCTCTATCCGATGAAGACCGTGAAATTATTAAAGACGTCCTCAGAAACTACTTCCAAAATCAGAAAAATAAATAACATGAATCTATCAGAGATTGTCAAAAGCGTTGAAAAACTTGGTGCTACTGTTATCTTCTGTCCCTTGCGAAAAGCAAAAGGCAGGCACCTCAGCGCTTTTGACAATCTTTTTATTTTGATAGATGAAAGTTTATCCAACATTGAAAAAATTAATGTCTTACTCCACGAAAAGGCTCATCTCCTTAATCAAGATACCCAAAATGTTCTCAGCCAAAGCAAAACTTTTTCTCACCATATTGAAAAAGAAGCTGAAGAAAACCGAATCATTGATTTTCTAAACTTAATTAATACAGAATATCCCATTGACGAAAGCTTTAACTATATCGACTATATGAAAAATGCCTTTATACCTAATAAGTTTGAAAACTTAGTGAAAGAAGAAGCCAGAAAACTCTTTAATAATAACAAGAAAGGAAAAACAAGATGATTATTTTTACAGTATTACTTACCACTTTCGTTACTTTTGCAATAATCTTCACTATATTTAAAGAAAAAGAAAAGCAACTACTAGAAAATGTAGAACACTATCAACAAACTAACTTCCAACTAAAACGACAAATTAAGAATTTACAATATGATCAAAAACAATCACAAAGTAATACCGATACTCCAAAAGCACAAAAAGAATCATTAGGGTTCTCAAAAATCATCCCATTTCAAAAAAATCTAACCATTGATTCTTTACGCCTTAAAAATTTTAGGCCCAATAAAGATTATCAGGATGATCAATATATATTTGAAAATTTTTTACTAGACCCCAATCAACATCTTGATAATCCGCATTCTACTGGAAAACGCCTCGAATACTTCATCTGTTCTCTATACAGACTAGCTGGCTACCAAGCAGAAACAACTCCTATAAACGACAAAGGAGTTGATGTTATTGTCACAGATAAAGATGGAGAGAAGCTTCTTATTCAATGTAAAAATTACTCCATCACTAACTATTTTCCAAAACTAGTCGGTGATGCAGAAGTAAGAAAACTAAATGGAACACCTCTTAAGGGAAAGAAAATGTTTATTACCACTTCTTTCTTTACTGGAAATGTGAAGAAAGAAGATTACCCCGATATCACTTTTATTGATAGACGTGGCCTATTCGTCCTAATTCAACAGTTAGTACCAGAATTCTATTCAGAATACCTTTTCAATTTAGAATTACACGATAATATTTTAGAAAAATGTAATCACTGTTGGAAAGGCGTAATGATAAACAAAAAGGATAAATTTGGCCAAGCCTTCAGAGCTTGTTCAAATTATCCAAGATGCCGACACACAGAAGAAGTAAAAATACATCAATATTAAATAATTCATTAAAAAAGCGACTAGAAACTATCTAGCCGCTTAATTTTTATCCGCTTCTGCCTTTATTTCATCATATTTATTAGTACCTTCTTTAACATAAGTGTCCCCATCAATAGTTAATACATCGTCCTTATAAGAATAAGACAACGTTTCATTATTACCCGTAATAGTATGATTCTTTTTATCAATAGAATACTGATGATCTCCTTCATTGAAAGTTAAGGTATCACCATCAACCACTACTGCAAAATCATCACTCTTTGTTAAAAAAGTTGAATCTCTGTTTGAGGCTTTACCAAACTCATGATAAACACCATCCATACTAATAGCATGTGATTTAGCAGGCTTAGTATGATCCTCACCACCTGAACAGGCTACCAAGACTACTGCTGCCACCGCTAACATCACTAATCCAAATATTTTTTTCATATAAATACCTCCTTAGCCCAATCTTTCCAATATAAAGGCCTTAAAGCGTTCAATATCTCTATCAGTTAAATGTCCTAAAATAGCAAAATTATAGCCATTATCAACTTCATAATACCTGACTGTATCAATCCAAAATGGTCTTTTCAAACCAGCTTTAAACCAATCAATAATCTCAAAATATTTATCTTGAATATCAGCTGACTTCCTATCAAATTGAGACGTCACCTTTAAAACCTTTAAGGTTTCATCATTAAATTTAACAAGCATACCAGGACGAACTTTTGAACCTGTCCCATCATCAAAAGGTATCCGAGCAATCAAAATATCATAACGCTGCATATCATCAACCATTGCTCACCTCATACTCCGGAAATTCTTCATCAAAAAATTCCGAAACATCATCAGGATTACCAAAGTCAATCTTTCTTTTCTCAAGTTTTGTCAGGATTAAATCTTCTAGTTCCTGATCTGTCATACTATTTGATTCCTTTTTTAATTCAAATGGCAGTCCACCTCAAATAACTGACACTATTTACAATAAATACAAGAAAAGAATACCAAGCTCATCTGATATTCCTTATATTATATTCATAATATGCTGACACATGCCAAATAATTTGGTGCTCAAATTGGTGCTTAAATCAGATTCTATATTCAAATACTTAAGGAACACCTGTTAAGCATAAATAATTAACTTATTGCTCTATTATACCATTTAACTACAGCGGCCACCTAATTATAATATCATAGTCGTTAATTTCTGACAAGGTATAAATCTGAAAAACTTACTAGGTGTTTCAGATTCTTACTTAGTCTTACCATCCCAATTTTCAAAGCCACTTTCTAAGACGTAGATTTCCTTGTAGCCAGCCTTTTTGAGTATGGGCACAGCACGGGCAATAGCCTGACTGCGCATATTATCGTAAAGTAAGACAGGCTTATCCTTACGCAGGGCTGATAGTGATTCTTTAAATTGCTCAATCTGGAAATTGCGAGCTCCTAGAATATGTTTCGTTTGAAAAGCTGATGAACTGCGTAGATCAATAATTTGGCCGCCATGCATAAGTCCTTGAAATTCGCTGTTGCCGATGAACTTAGCAGCACGACGAATTCGCAGGTAGCGCCAAGCGGACCAACCTATGAAGGCCAGTAAAATAATAGCAGTGAAAATCCAGTTGATAGTCGTTTGCGACATAAAACAAATACTCCTTTTTTATAAGGTACAAAGGGCTGATTCGCCTTAGCGAAAATTTTTAATTGAAATAATTTGGTCAAAAATCTCCGTGCTTAGGCAAAACTGCAAGAAAAGTAGTGGCTAGCTAGATGATAAAATAGCTCTACCCTGCGAGCTATTTAAGATTAATTTCTATTTAAATTAGGCAAATTGACGAGCTAAACTTGCCGCTCCGATAATGCCGGCATCGTTGCCCAGTTCAGCGATTTTAATTTTAGTAGACATTTTAACGGCTGGAAAGGCAAACTGCAAGAAATATTTTTCTACACGGCTGCGCAGAAATTCTCCAGAAGCAGACACACCGCCACCAAGTACAACAGAATCTGGGTTAAGAGTGTTTCCTAAGTTAGCTGCTGCTAATCCAAGGTAGAAAGCAACTTTCTCAACAACTGCATCCGAAAACTTATCCCCAGCCGCAGCTGCAGTGAAGATATCCTTGCTGGTAACATCATCACCATTATCAATAGCTGCTTTTATATTGGAGTCACCTTCATAAGCTTCAGCCAGCTGGCGAGCTAGGCGTACTACGCCCGTAGCTGATGCTACAGTTTCAAGACAGCCTCGGTTGCCGCAAGTGCACTCAAAGCCCGTTTGAGGTTCAACATTAATGTGACCAATTTCACCACCAGCACCAGCAACACCGTGAATCAGATTACCATCAGCGATAATACCGCCGCCAACACCAGTTCCCAAAGTCACAAGGATAACGTCCGGCTGATTGCCGCCAGCACCAGTCCAAGCCTCTCCTAAGGCAGCTACATTAGCATCGTTGTCAATGGCAAAAGGAATGCCGGTTTCTTTTTCGATGACTGAACCAACTTCTTGTTTGTCAGCCCAATTAAGATTAAAAGCTCCCGTGACAGTTTTCTTATCACGGTCAACAGCCCCTGGCGATCCCATGCCAATGCCAATGAAATCCTCGCTCGTCAGACCATAGAGATTCAATCGATGCTTGAGTGATTCTACAATGTCAGGGACAATGTGCTTCCCATCTTCCAAAATATTAGTCTCAATTGCCCACTTTTCCTGAATGTCACCTTCAGTTGTCAGAATACCAAACTTAATTG
The DNA here is from genome assembly GCF_058314515.1 of Streptococcus sp. ELY_137. Lineage (NCBI taxonomy): Bacteria > Bacillati > Bacillota > Bacilli > Lactobacillales > Streptococcaceae > Streptococcus > Streptococcus sp. ELY_137. The sequence continues at coordinate 101,254 of NZ_JBZFUL010000005.1, read as the reverse complement.
TTGTCCCACCTAGGTCAATTCCCAGCAATTTTTTAGCCATTCGTATGTCCTGCCTTTTCTAGTCTTTCTTTTTCCAAGCGATGTTCCCGCCGCAAGATCAACTCAGCTTTTAGATAATCCTCTTTTTCTAGAAGACCGCCCTGATAGAGGCCTTCCAGTTCAATTTTCATCATCTCAATATCATACAGACGCTTACCCAAATAAACGATTATACCAAAGCGTTTGAGCAGCTGCTGAACATCGTATAAAGTTTTCATAACAATGATTGTAACAAAAAAAGCGACCGCTTTCAAGACTGCTATGACAAGCTTTGGGAATTTTTCAGCCTAATGAAAGATCACTTATGTCGCTCAAAATTCAGTACAAACCTTAGTCTGTTTTTAATCATTTCACTATCCATTTGACAAAGACCCCTCCAGCCCTTGGGACTTGCTCAATAGACAAAAATAAGGTTGGGACGACCCAACCTTGGACATATTAATCTAGTTTCTAGCTCACAGCTCTGGTGCGTGACCTAGTTCAGCCTGCAGCATCCAGATGGTCTTCTCAGCATCTGCTTGGGCTGCTGTAAAAATATCATTCGATGGATTGTCACCTTCTTCATCGGTAACATCCAGACCAACTTGATAGAGCTTATCTAAATAGGTATAAACCTCTACTAAGCGCACTAGGTGTTCCGACATAGATTTGGACCAAGTACCCTTTTCTTCAATGAGTTTTGATTGCTGATCAAATTCTCTCAGCGTTGAATAGGGAGATCCGCCAAGTGTAATCAAGCGCTCACTGATTTCATCCAAACTTGCATTGAGGGTATCCATAAGTTCATCCATCTTAGGATGCAGATATAAAAATCCTGCTCCGCGCATATACCAATGAACCTGGTGAACAATAGAAACTGCTTTAGATAAGTCAGCTACCGCTTGATTGAGAACAGCTTTTGTTTTAGCGCGCGAGTCAGCTGCTTGTGGGTCTATATTTTCAGTTAGGCTTTCATAAATAGTTTCAACAGAATTTGCCATATATAACTCCTCCTCAGAATAAAGGCTAGGCAGTTGTAAAACTGCTTAAATAACGAATAGTTACCTATTTTAGAAACCTTATTTAGAATGATTCTTATCTGGTAACACCTTTATTATAGGTTTTTTCACAGCTAAGTGCAACTATTTGAACTTTTTTCGGATAGATAGGTATGGAGAGTATATTGATTATGGCCTTGGGTGCCAGTCTAGGTTCTTTTATCGGTTTAATTGTCGATCGGTTCCCAGAAGAATCTATTATAAAACCGCGCAGTCATTGTAATTATTGCGGCCAAACCTTGCCTATTAGGGATCTGATTCCTATTTTCTCACAACTTATCAATCGCTTTCGCTGCCGGTTCTGCGGTCAAAGCCTCCCTTTAACATACAGCTTGCTGGAAGTTAACTGTGCTCTGATTTTTTGGCTGGGCTGGCAGGGCGAATTGGATTGGTCGCAAATCTTTTTGGTCTTCACCAGTCTAACCCTAAGTCTCTACGACATTCGCAATCAAAGTTATCCCCTAATTATTGTGCTGTTAGCTGGTTTAATCTTACTATTTTTTTATCACGGAAATTTGCTTTTTGGCTTTTTTATATTAATGGGAATTATCTGCCAGTTAATTCCCTTGGGAATAGGTACCGGTGACTGTTACTATCTTGCTCTTTTAGCTATTAGTTTAGACTTACGAAACTTGCTTTGGATCATCCAGATGGGCAGTCTTTTAGCTATTTTTGCACTTCTTCTCCAAAAGAAAAAGGGACCTCTAGCATTTGTCCCCTTTCTTAGTCTGGCTTATATGGTGGAAATGGTCTTGATGGCAATATGGTCACCTTATTAGCATCAAAAGGAGTTTTAAATGGGCTTCTTGCCACTCATCTCTTTCATCCACTTGGGCAGCTCCCTGCTGATGGCGGTAGGGAGAACGACATAATTATCCTTAGAGAGATCATCTGCGATCGCTGAGTGAAGATAAACCGCAGTTGCAACAGTCTCAAATAGATTGTCTCTAAACTGAGCAGCAAGACCTGCAATCATGCCGGCTAAGGTATCTCCCATACCCCCAGTTGCCTGATAGGGACCGCCCACGCGCAATTCGCCTAGATGCCCCTTTTGATCAAAAATCTTGGTTTGGTGTGATTTTGCAACGAGAATAGTCGCTGGCGGAAATTGAGTAAGGGCCGCCTGTGTATTCTCCACTGTTTGCTCCGAAATACTGATACCAGACAATCGTTCCCATTCCTTTTGATGAGGCGTTAGGATTAGCTTACCGATAGGCCAACTAATCGGACTTTGTTCGGCCAATAAATCGATCGCTGAACCATCTACTACTAATACCTGATTTGCGCGGGCAACAGCTTGAACAGCACTTAAGGCTGCTTTGCCTGCCTCACTATCACCCAGTCCTGGACCTATTAAAACAAGGTCTGCAGCTTGAATTTGTTGAGTCAATCGTTTTCTGTCTGTCACATTAAAAGCCATAGTTTCTGGTAAATGGGCATGTAAAGCAGAAATATTGGTCTGATCAGTTGCAACTGTGACTAAACCTGCTCCGCTCTTGACAGTTGCTAGGGCTGCCATTATGATAGCCCCGCCATAAGGGTAGAGGCCGCCGATAAGGAGGACACGGCCAAAAGTCCCCTTATGACTCTTAAGGGGACGGGGCTGTATTATTTTCCTTGCTAATATGTCATCAATAATCATAGTGTCACACTTCTTAGCGCTGCTTGATAAGTTTGTTCGAGAAGCATAGTAATGGTCATGGGACCAACACCCCCTGGAACGGGAGTAATGAGGCTAGCTAGCTCTACAACTTCGTCAAATTTCACATCACCGATGAGCTTACCATCGTCATCACGATTCATCCCGACATCAATAACTACTGCTCCTTCCTTGACAAAATCCTTGGTTACAAATTGGCCCTGACCTATAGCTACAATCAAAATATCTGCCTGTTTGCAAACATCCGCCAAATGACGGGTTCGCGAATGAGTAAGGGTTACTGTAGCATTTTTACCCAAGAGGAGCTGAGCCATAGGTTTACCAACAATATTAGAACGCCCGACGATGACTGCCGTCTTACCCTCTAGGTCTACTTCATACTCGCGCAGCATTTCCATGATACCAGCAGGTGTACAAGGCACCATCAACGGTCGACCTGACCATAAATGGCCTGTATTCATAGGGTGAAACCCGTCGACATCCTTGTGAGGGTCAATAGCTAAAATCACACGTTTATCATTGATATGATGGGGCAAGGGCAGCTGAACCAGAATCCCGTGATAAGCTGGATCTTGATTATATTTAGCGATTAACTCGAGCAACTCTTCCTCACTAGTGGCATCAGACAAACGAAGGGTTTCACTTCTAAATCCCGCTGCCAGAGCTGCCCGTTCTTTATTACGTACATAAACTTGACTAGCTGGATCATCCCCTACAAGAATCACAACTAGGCCTGGCACAAAGCCATGTTCCGACTTAAACTGAACAACTTTATCGGCTAACTCAGCTTGCTTTTTCTGAGCTAGGGCTCTACCATCAATTAATTTTCCTGACATTGTTCTCTCCCTACTATCAATAAGTACTTTTCTTTATTATACCAAAAAAGGCCTAGGTAAACTACGCCTTATTTCAGTACTCCTATCTTATTCAATTAAGATAAATGGTGATTAGTCTTAGCAACTTTATGCATCTCATCCTTGATCGGACAGGCACAATCACAATCACCACAGGAACCTTTTTGTTTGATATAGTGCCTAATACCGCCTAGCATTGCTAGGACAATTAAACTGGCAATGATAATTGTTGACATCTTAATACCTCCTCGATTATTGTTCTTGTGCCAACGGCAAAGATTCCAAGGTGATAACAGTCTCCTTGACTTGACGCGGTTTTCTTAGAATGAAGTAACTCATAAAAGCGAGAAGCACAGCTGCTATGACTGTCCAGGAAGTCACCGCTTTTCCATATAGCAGAACCAAGCCAAACTGATACATAATTAGGCTGACCAAGTAGGCTAATCCTGTTTGAAAGCCTATAGCCAGTAGGGTCCATTTGAGATTGCCCATCTCCCGCTTGATAGCACCAATAGCGGCAAAGCAAGGAGCACACAGGAGATTAAAAGTTAAGAAAGAGTAGGCTGCCAATGCTGTGTAGTCTCCCCGTAAACTAGTCCACAGAGCGTGACTGGTCTCTGTAGCATCAGGATTGTGATAGAGAATTCCAAAGGTTGCGACAACCGTTTCTTTGGCCGCCAGTCCTGTGATCGCTGCAACAGTCGCCCGCCAGTTGCCAAAGCCCAACGGTGTAAAAATCCAAGCCAATAAGCGACCGAGGCCGGCCAAGATACTATTCTCAGTTTCGACTGCCTGAAGGGCAAAATTATAGGAAGACATAAACCAAATTAAGACTGTCAGGCTAAAAATAATGGTCCCAGCTCGTTTGACAAAGCTCTTTGCTTTTCCTAAAGCATAGCGCAAAACAGCATTGACCTTGGGCAGGTGATAACTTGGCAACTCCATAATAAAGGGACTGGTATAGCCTCCCAGAACACTGGTTTTTTTGAGAGCTATTCCCGATAGAATAATGGCCACCATCCCCATAAAGTAGGCACTCGGTGCAATCCAAGGATTGTGCGGGAAAAAGGCTCCAGCAATCAAGGCTATAATGGATAATTTAGCAGAACAGGGCATAAAGGTTGCTGTCATGATGGTAATACGACGATCCCGTTCATTTTCAATGGTTCGGCTCGCCATAATCCCCGGCACGCCACAGCCAGTCGAAATTAGCATAGGAATAAAAGATTTACCGGATAGTCCAAATCGTCTAAAAATGCGATCCATGACAAAGGCGATTCGACTCATATAACCAATGTCCTCTAAAATCCCTAAACAAACAAAGAGGACAAAAATTTGCGGTAAAAATCCTAAGACCGTTCCGATACCGGCAACAATGCCATCAATAATCAGCGACTGAAGCCAATCAGCCACTTTTAAATCTTGTAAGATAGCTGCCACAGCATCAGGGACATACTGACCAAAAAGGACATCATTGACCCAGTCAGTCCCCATGGTTCCTACCGTTTGGATAGATAGGTAATAAACCGAAAACATCACTGCAGCAAAAATCGGCAAGGCCAAAATTCGGTTGGTAATAACCTTATCAACTTTATCTGATAAAGAGAGCTTGAAATCATCCTTTTGACTCTGGGCCATCTGGCTAACTTTTTCAATAAAGGCATAGCGCTGATTGACGACCAGAGACTCAGAATCTTCGGTAAAGATTTCCTCTGTGATCCTGATAATTTCATCGATTTCTTTCCTTTGAAAAGGAGACAGATCAAGTTCATCTTGAACCAACTGATCACGTTCAAAAAGCTTTATGGCATAAAATCGGTTGGACATCTCCGGTACCGTCTGACCTAAAACGTCCACAATTTGAGCGAGAGCCGCTTCAAACTTGTCATCGTAAGTAGGGTATTGCACAGTTTCAACTGTGCTTTTGGTCGTTTGACAAGCTTTTTTAATAGCCTTATCCACGCCCGTATTCTTCAAGGCACTGGTCGCAATGACAGGGACTCCCAACTGGTAGGACAGTTTTTCCAGATCTATAGTTTTCTTCTGTCCCTTAAGAATATCACTCATATTAAGGGCAATAGTGACAGGAATACCAGTTTCAATCAATTGAGTCGTTAAATAAAGGTTGCGCTCCAAATTAGTCGCATCAACAACATCTAGAATAGCATCGGGCTGGTTGCTCAAGAGGTAATCACGCGCCACTTTCTCTTCTGGACTGTAAGGAGACATGGAATAAATTCCAGGCAAATCCTGAACAGCAACCTGCCGCAACTGTTTTACTTGGCCGCTCTTTCGCTCAACTGTTACCCCTGGCCAATTACCAACGCGCTGGCTAGTTCCTGTCAGTAGGTTGAAAAGGCTGGTTTTACCGCTATTAGGATTGCCAATTAAAGCTACTTCTATCATCATCTCACCGCCATTCTAATTTTTAATTCTAACGACACTGATCATTTGAGCTTCTGATTTTCTAAGAGTAAGTTCGTAACCCCGTACAGTAAGTTCGATAGGATCCCCCAGAGGAGCTACCTTTCGAAGATGAACTTTTGTATGCTTGGTTAACCCCATGTCCATCAAGCGCCGTTTGGCCTCATTAAGCGCAAAAATATTAGCAATATAAGCGGACTCACCAACCTGTAATTCTGATAAGGGCAAGATGCTGGTGTCCTCATGGACTTCAGCTACGTCAATGCAACTCAGAATTGAAGCATCAAAGGCTAGACGGTTAGCTTTTAAAAGTACAATAGCGCTGCTTTTAGTCCTAGAGATCAGTTCCAACTGAGTACCAACCTTGAGTCCCAAATTAGATAGGTGACGTAAACTATCCTTAGGCAAGTCAATACTGATGATTTGGTAAGGAATATTAAGTTTAGCTTCTTGCAAAATCACAGTTTTGTTCTCCTTTTATTAAGCTATGGCAGAAGCTTATTATCTAAGCGCTCCGCAGATAACAAAGACCAAGTACTAGGGTTAATAGGCTCCCCTCTTGCTAACACCATTTGGTTAGTTAAATCAACTAACCAAATATCGTGTCGCAAAACCGCTCTACTTATCCAGTAGCTGATCAGAAGTTGGAAATTAAGCTCGCAAAGCAAGGCATCAATGAAAGACCCAAAGGAAAGCAAGGTAACCAGAATCTCTAATTGCTCAGTAATCATTTCTTCCTTTCCCATTATCGCAGCTTTCTAATTTTTAGACAACGGCTTCACAGAGTCTTTGGAGTGCTTTAATAACCAATATAAATACTAGTTTTATTTGTCCTTATTATAGCACAGAAAAGCTGTAAATTCGCCTGTTTTCAATAGATTAGAATGGTTATAATAGGGTGCTCTTAACAGTTCTTATTCCAGATTTAAACTGTAAAATACTTTTCAACTATAAATTGAGCATAATACGTTTTTTCCATTGATAATGAATCCTCAGAAAAAGAAGTCACAATCAAAATATGATAAGAAAACTTGCCTAGCATCGACCAGCTGTGTAACTAATACAATTAAAAAAAGCCAAGATAAAAATTCTCAGCCTCTTTATACAAACGCGTTATAAGAACTTGCCTTTTTTCTGTTTATCCCAGCGGTAAAATAGAAAGACGAGGGAAATTGAGTCCTTCTCTATTCTCCTACTTACTAAACTCTCATAAGACTTTACCTAAGAAGTCCTTGGTCCGCTCTTCCTTTGTTTGATCAAAAACCTGCTGCGGACTCCCTTCTTCTACGATGACACCGCCATCCATAAAGATAACACGATCTGCGACTTCTTTGGCAAATCCCATTTCGTGGGTGACGATAACCATGGTCATACCGGACTTAGCCAAGTCTTGGATAACAGCGAGCACTTCCCCAACCATTTCGGGATCGAGAGCTGATGTGGGTTCATCAAAGAGGAGAACATCTGGATCCATGGCTAAACCGCGTGCAATTGCAATCCGCTGCTGCTGACCTCCTGATAACGATGTTGGATTGGCTTTGGCCTTATCTTTCAGTCCAACCTTGTCCAGTAATTCATAGGCTTTTTCTTCTGCCTGAGGTCGAGACTGTCCTTTGATTTTCGTTGGTGCTAAAGTAATATTTTCCAGTACATTCATATTAGGAAAGAGGTTAAATTGTTGGAACACCATTCCCATTTTCTCACGCATCTTGAAAACGTCGTTCCTTTTATCTGTAATATCAACACCTTCAAAGCTGATCGTTCCTTTAGTCGGCACTTCCAGCAGGTTCATGGCACGCAGGAAAGTAGATTTCCCTGATCCCGACGGACCGATGATGGCAACAACTTCTCCTTTTTTAATTTCTAAATCTATTCCTTTGAGAACTTCGTTATTGCCAAAATATTTATGCAGATTTTTAATACTAATCAATGTATCTGTCATTATTTTTGTCCTTTCCCAAGACGGTTTTCAAGTGACTTTTGTCCAGCTGTCAAAATAGTTGTCAGCACCAAATAGTAGAAAGCAGCGAACAAGAGGGGTTCCAGTGGAATATAGGTTGTCGCTAAGACCGTTTGGGCGCCGTTCCACAATTCCATGATACCAATAGTCTGCAAGAGTGAACTGTCTTTAATAATGGTGATAAATTCATTTCCCAAGGCAGGCAGGATATTTTTAAAAGCCTGAGGCAACACCACGTAACGCATTGCCTTGGCTGGCTTAATTCCCAGCGAATAAGCCGCTTCGGTCTGACCTTTAGGAACTGCTTCAATCCCAGCACGAACGATTTCTGAAATATAGGCACCGCTATTTAAAGACAGAATAATAATACCTGGAATCAAGCGGGAAAAGTCTAACTCAACCGTACCAAAACCAATTGACGGTGCATTTTTAAAGTCCATCCAAAGAAAGGCAATCATGATTTGAACAACCATAGGTGTTCCACGAAAGACCCAGACATAAAAGCTAACCAGCCAGTTCAGTAACTTGATGTGCGAGCGTTTGGCAAGGGCCACCAGAACACCCAAGATGGTTCCAAATAAAACGACACAGATAGAAATCATGATGGTGACAATCACGCCATAGTTAAAGTAACCCCAATATTTGGGTAAAAACGAAAAATCAAAATTCACAGATTTACTCCTATTATACGGCTTTGAGCCATTCTTAAAGGCCAGCTAGATATGTTTTAAATTTTAGCTGCTTATCAATAATTTTATAACCAATTCTATCATAAAATGAATAATAATACAATATCTGTTTATAAAATTAGTTCTCCCTATTAAAAAGGAATTAAAGATTATTCGGACTATCGAAAGCCTATATTGGCTAGTAGAGTGAGAGATTCACAGCAAAACTAGGATTAGGGATCAGTAAAGTTGACTCCATTTTACTCCCTTAATAGTCCAGCAGACTTAATAAAATAGGGAACTAAAAACCGAAACGCGGAGCTTCCAACTGATCACTGCACAGAGCTATTATAAGAGATTATAGGTGCCGAAAAATTTTATCCTGGACACACAGGCCCCTGCTTTTGGATTTGAACAGCAGGCAAGGCTAGTTTAAAGATAAGAAAAAGACCTCCGAGGTGTTAGATTTTAAATCCAACTCCTGAAGATCAATTCAATTATCTTTTTAATTTCTATTTTGTTTTTAATTAGTAGAGCAGATCATAGATTTCCATAGCAATCAAGTCAATGCTGTCAAAGGTGTAGGTTTCACGCGCCTTAATATCACGCAATGTGAAAACAGGGCCATTTTCGGGGTCGTTAGCAAAAGAAACTTCTGCAACAACGAGGCCGTCACGTTCAAAATTCCTCTTTAAGTTGCCTCCATCTGTCGTCATCAAATTCAGACGATCAATAATTCTCACCAAATGTGATTCCATGTAGATTCTCCTTAACTAAGATACAAATCCGCAAAATATCGTATGAATTTCAGGAACTCTTGCATCATAATGTTTTTAACTATCCCTATTTTACCATAAAGTAAAAGATTGAGATAGATGAAAAGCCGGAAATCACTGTGATTTTTACATTATTAATTCTCTTGGTAGGATTGGTAAAGAATTGCTTTGATAGCATGCATACGATTTTCCGCCTCTTGGAAGATAACCGAGCTGTACTTTTGGAAGACTTCATCGGTAATCTCTAATTCACTATAACCGTACTGCTCGTAAATGCTATAACCAATATCGGTATTGGTATCGTGGAAAGCTGGCAAGCAGTGCATAACAATCAGATCAGGATTATCAGCCAAATCAAGCAGCTCTTTGTTGACCTGATAAGGCAGGAGCAAGTCAATTCTGTCCTTAAAATCGACTTCTTCTCCCATGGACACCCAGACATCCGTATAAATCATATCGACCCCTTTTACGTCTGTCACATCATCCGTCACTTTTAATACAGCACCTGTATTGTGCAGGTGTGCTAAATCAATGATAGCCTTACTAGGCTGTAAGTCTTTGGGGGCAATAATGGTACAGTTGACACCGAGAATGGCTGATGTTACCAGAAGGGAATTAGCCATATTATTGCGGCCATCTCCTAGGTAGGCGATACTCAAACCATCAAGGCTGCCAAAGTGCTCCGTCAGAGTCAAAAAGTCCGCTATCATCTGGGTAGGATGCCAGGTGTCTGTCAAACCGTTCCAAACTGGAACGTTGGCATGGACGGCTAAGGTCTCAATATCTTCCTGCCTGAATCCGCGATATTCGATGCCATCGAACATAGAACCGAGAACTCTGGCTGTATCAATAATTGATTCTTTTTTACCCAGCTGGATTTCACCAGCACCTAGATAGGTAATGTTCATTCCCAAATCTTGTCCTGCCACTGTAAAGGCTGAACGTGTTCTAGTAGAAGTCTTTTCAAAAATGAGAGCAATATTTTGTCCTTCTAGATAGTTATGAGGAACCTTATCCTTTTTGAGCTGCTTAAACTTAGCAGACTGGGTAATTAAATCTAGCAGTTCCTGTTTTGTGAAGTCTATTTCTTTTAAAAATGATTTTGCCATGGTTACCTCTTTTGTATTTTTATACAATAATTCTATAATATTTTGCGTTTTTGTCAAGAATAAACTGTATTTTATTCATTTTTATAAAATTAGCACTCTCACTCTTCCTCTGCTAAAATTATAATCTTTTTACTTGATTTCTAAGTCATGAGTGTTATAATAACATCATAGAATTTGACCTTTATTGACTATAAGGCCAAATCAGTCAGATTGGAGGTAATCCTATGTTATGTCAAAATTGTCAACTTAACGATGCTAGCATACATCTATACACAAATGTCAACGGGCAGCAAAAGCAGATTGATCTCTGCCAGAACTGCTACCAGATTATGAAAGCCGATCCAGAAAATATTCTCAATAGTAACCCCACTAACCAATCCATGGATTCTTTCTTTGATGATTTCTTTGGTGATTTAAACAATTTTCGCGCCTTTAACCAAGAACTGCCTAACGCTCCTCAAACAGAAGCTGGTAGATCAGGCGGCAATGGAAATGGCAACAACAGTGGAGGCGGCAACAACCGCAGACGCCGTCCGCAGCCCCAAGCACCTCAGCAACCTCAAGGAATCTTGGAGGAATTTGGTATTAACGTCACAGACATTGCCCGTCGCGGTGATATTGATCCTGTTATTGGGCGCGACCAAGAGATCGTGCGAGTAATTGAAATCCTCAACCGTCGGACAAAAAACAATCCGGTTTTGATCGGGGAACCCGGTGTAGGTAAGACTGCTGTCGTCGAGGGCTTAGCTCAAAAAATTGTCGATGGCAATGTTCCTCAGAAACTACAAAACAAACAGGTTATCCGTTTGGATGTTGTCAGTCTAGTACAAGGAACAGGTATCCGAGGGCAATTTGAAGAACGCATGCAAAAGTTGATGGAAGAAATCCGTCAGCGCCAAGATGTGATTCTCTTTATTGATGAAATCCATGAAATTGTTGGGGCTGGAGGAACAACCGATGGCAGTATGGATGCAGGCAATATCCTGAAACCGGCTCTTGCCCGCGGTGATCTGCAACTAGTCGGAGCTACCACGCTCAATGAATATCGAATTATTGAGAAAGATGCTGCACTTGAACGACGGATGCAGCCAGTTAAGGTTGACGAACCGTCTGTTGAAGAGACCATTACGATTTTACGCGGTATTCAGCCTAAATATCAGGATTATCATCATGTTAAGTACACAGATGACGCTATTGAAGCGGCTGCCGTTCTTTCTAACCGCTACATCCAAGATCGCTTCTTGCCTGATAAGGCTATTGACCTTTTGGATGAGGCCGGCTCCAAGATGAATTTAACACTCAACTTTGTCGATCCTAAGGATATCGACAAGCGTTTAGTTGAGGCGGAAAATCTCAAGGCACAGGCTACACGTGAAGAAGACTTTGAAAAAGCAGCCTATTTCCGCGATCAAATTGCTAAATATAAAGAAATGCAGGCTCAGCAATTATCGGATCAAGATATTCCGGTTATCACTGAAAAGCATATCGAAGCAATTGTGGAAGAAAAGACCAATATTCCTGTCGGTGATTTGAAAGAAAAAGAGCAATCTCAGTTGGTCAACCTAGCAGATGATTTGAAATCTCATGTTATCGGTCAAGATGCTGCTGTTGATAAGATTGCCAAAGCCATTCGCCGTAACCGTGTCGGTCTGGGAGCTCCGAATCGTCCTATTGGTAGTTTCCTTTTTGTCGGCCCAACCGGCGTTGGTAAGACTGAGCTGTCCAAACAGTTGGCGATTGAACTCTTTGGTTCTGCCGACAGTATGATCCGTTTCGACATGTCTGAATATATGGAAAAACATGCCGTAGCTAAGCTAGTTGGAGCTCCTCCAGGATACGTTGGCTACGAAGAAGCTGGTCAATTAACTGAACAAGTTCGCCGCAATCCTTATTCGCTTATCCTTTTAGACGAAGTCGAAAAAGCTCACCCAGATGTCATGCATATGTTCTTGCAGGTGCTGGATGATGGTCGTCTGACAGACGGTCAAGGCCGTACAGTCAGCTTCAAAGATACTATTATCATCATGACTTCAAATGCTGGTACTGGTAAAGTGGAAGCTTCAGTCGGGTTTGGAGCGGCTCGTGAGGGTCGTACTAATTCCGTTCTGGGAGAGTTGGGTAACTTCTTTAGTCCAGAATTTATGAACCGTTTCGATGGTATCGTTGAATTCCAAGCCCTCAGTAAGGAAAACTTACTGACGATTGTTGATTTGATGCTGGAAGATGTTAATAATCGTCTAGCTACCAATGGACTCCATCTTGATGTCACAGCTAAGGTTAAAGAAAAATTAGTTGATCTTGGCTATGATCCTAAGATGGGGGCGAGACCTTTGCGTCGTACCATTCAGGAGCATATTGAAGATGCGATTACCGATTTTTATCTCGATAATCCAAATGAAAAGCATTTCAAGGCTGTCATGACTTCTAATGGTAAAATCACTATCAAGGGGGCTAAGAAGGATGAAGATTCCCCCCTTAAGGAAGAAGCTTCCCTTGCAGAATAAATCATTGTAAAACTTAAACGGTCTGAAATGTTTTCAGGCCGTTTTCTTGGTATAATCAGTATAAACTAATTAGAGACGAGGCAATAGAATGACTAACCCTACTTATGGAGAAAAAATTACTGGTAAAGACTACGTTAGCCGTTACGGTGTCTATGCTGTCATACCTAATCCAAACCAGACAAAAATTATCTTGGTGCAAGCTCCTAACGGCGCTTGGTTTTTACCGGGGGGTGAAATTGAAGAGGGTGAAGACCATCTTCAGGCTCTCAGCCGTGAATTGATTGAAGAGCTAGGCTTTACAGCTCGGTTCGGAACTTATTACGGCCAGGCTGATGAATACTTCTATTCCAGTCATCGAGACACTTATTTTTATAATCCGGCCTACATCTATGAAGTTACAGACTTTGTAGATACAGGCAAACCCTTAGAAGATTTTAATAATCTAGCTTGGTTTTCAATTGATGAAGCAGTCAGTAAGCTTAAGCGAGGAAGCCATAAATGGGGGGTTGAGCAGTGGAAAAGGGTTTATAAAAAATAATCAAGCACCGCCATTTTAATAAAATCGTGCTATAATGGTAATATGCAAATCCCTTAAGGAGGATAGTCATGAGACTTATCAATACTACAAGTAGCCATCCTGATCTTGTTCGCAACCAGCTGCGCAATACTGACGCTAAGTTAGTTGAGGTGTATTCGGCCGGCAACAGTGATGTTATTTTTTCTAAAGCACCTGGTCATTATGAGCTCTTGATTTCAAATCGTCATCGTGCTATTAAAGATGAAGAAATTGAGAAGATCCGTGAGTTCTTCTTCAAGCGCAAAATTAATCCGGATATCGTTATTCCCGATCAAATCAAATCGAGTCATACAGAAAAGTTGATTGAAATCTCAATTCCAATAATAAATTAAAGTGGATCTGAGATTATAGCCAGTTACCGCCCAAACGAGCGGTATTTTTTATTAATGAGGAATGTAGACGCCAGTTTGCTTCCTCTTTTTTATTTCTAGGAGGAGAGGATTTATTGAGCTAATCACGAGTATAGACCCACAAGCTACTCCCCAATTCTAAACCAGTATTTAAAGTCTGTGAGCCCTCCAAACTCTGCATCCTTAATGTCGCTTATGCATTAATAAATCTCTAAAAAATCTCCAGAAAAAATTTAGGGACTGGAAAGTCGCATTATCTTTGATAAATAGTAGAAAAGAGAGAATCAATTTGGTTCCCTCTCGTACTTAGTTATATGACCGCTCACTACAGTTGGCCTGTCTTACTAACTCAAAAACTTGGCAATACTTCTTGACAAAGCTTGTCTCAGATATAGTTACCTTATAACAGGGTTCACACTGATTTAGTTAGTCTAATGATCAATTTCCGAATTTTGTGAATTCCTGCTGGAGCCAAACCATTTGTTTACTCGTCTAATAATAGCAGTTTTGTATCAAAGCGGAATTAAGAGCTAAGTGATGTTTCATTCCCGAAGAACAATCCTTAGGCTGCCTCCTTTAATTTTTTGCAAAATGGCAGAGCAAACTTTGTTTAATCCTTTTTAAACAAACCACCTAAATGAAACGTTTTCTAAGCTGTCTGACTGCTAAACCATAAAAGAGAATAATGTAAAGGGCATTGAGCCCTAAGAACAAGGCTAATTCTGACAAGGGAAAAGGTGCTAAATCGCGAGATCGGAGGCCTACTGCAACTTGAGTATAGGGAAAGATAGTAAATAGACTATTCCCAACAAAGAGAGTCATAAGACCTGCCATTGCCAAAATAGCTGAGATAAGAATGGGTACTGCAAAATTTTTCCGGCGAATACTGATAAAAACTTGAATGGTAACAATAGTAACGGTCGCCAGCCATCCTGTAATGGACCAGAATAAAAAGTCTGTCAGATAAGTCACAAAGGGTACTTTCAAAACGACAGCACTAAGCATATAAAAGCAGAGTACCAATAATTGGCTGATAGCCATAACCACTGATAAGCTAGCGATTTTTGCTAAAATAATGCGGCTAGGTGTGACGGGAATGCTCAAGAGCCGCTGCCAGTTTTTATTAGTTTCTTCAAATTGACAAGAGATAGAACAGATGATTCCAATCAAAATAGGAGTGAAAATTTGTGAGGCGTAGAAAACCGTTTGCCCCCAGAGGATAAGAGCTTCTGTCCCATCAATAAGGTACTTGCGATTAAGGGCGAATAGCATTGTTCCCAATAAGGTTCCGACAAGATTGAAGAAGATAAGTATTATCGGAATAGCGCTTTTCCTGATTTTTTTAAATTCAAATGCCATCATAATAAATCCGCCTTTCCGATGATCTTTTTACTGACAAGGAGAGTTAAAAGTATGATAAGCAGCAGAATAACTAATTTAAAAGGATAGCTACTATCGTATTGGAAAAGGTAGGTGTGGGCTCCTGTTATTCGCTTAGCAATTCCCATCATAGAGAAGTATTGCCACGGAACAAAGAAACGAATAGGCAAAGGCAAAGCACCAATACCAACAAATGATAGAAAGGCACCAATTAGGCCTGTTACTACCGTCACACTTGCTTTTTCATAGATAAAAGCCAAACATAGATGAAGGCAAGATAAGAAAATACAGACTAAAAAAGTTGTCAGTAAAGAGAGACTTAATTGAGTGAGTGTTACCTGGACTTGTGCAGCTTGGATAATGAATTTTAAAAAGATATTTTGTAGCAAACTGACTACAAAGGCAAAAGCGGCCATCAAGGTTAGTTTAGCCCTAAAAAGTTGCCAAGGACTTTCATTGCTGGTTTGCAACATTTTAAATGTCTTACCCAAATGCTCCATCTCCAGTAATCTAGAGGCCAAAACAGCAAGAAAAATCGGAAGGATAAGGTCGTTCATATAAGCCATGTCAAAGATGGCGTTGTGGGCCTCCCGCGTTTCCGGCAACTCATGATTGATAATTAGACTGCTCCAGACTAATTCTATAACAACAATGACAATCAAGGACAGCAAGAAAGAGCGCCTTTTTAATTTGGTAAATTCTAAGCGTAGATTGAGCATTACAAGACACCTCCTTCACGTCCTGTCATATCAAGGAAGACCTCTTCCAATGATTTACGAATCATGCGAACTTGGTAAATATCAACGTCATTTGCCACCAAAAATTTGACAGCTGTTGCAATATTGCTCTTGTTATAATCCTTAAGTACCAAGCTCTGATTTTCCTCTAGTTCAAAACCTTTACTTATTAGCAGTTGTTTAGCTGCTGCATCATCACTAGTCTCAAAAAGGTATTTTTCATCTTCTTCAAGGTCAGTGAGATCCCCTTCAAAAAGTAGCGTTCCTTTATTGATAATACCAACAGTCGTAGCCATCTGTTCAATCTCTGATAGAATGTGGCTGGAAATAATGATCGTCATGTCGTATTTTTGTGGCAGGGACTTGATGAGTTCGCGGATTTCCTGAATACCAGCAGGGTCCAGTCCGTTGGTTGGCTCATCTAGAATTAATAATTTAGGAAATTTGACAATGGCTAAGGCAATTCCTAACCGCTGCTTCATACCCAATGAGTAATTTTTAACCAACTTATCCTTTTGATCGTAAAGCTTGACAATCTTCAGCACCTTGTCAATATTTTCTTTGGGCAGTTTGAGTAAGCGCTGAATGATTTGTAAATTTTCATAGCCGGTCAGATTGGCATAATAAGAAGGCTCTTCAATGAGGGATCCTACATCTGACAATACGGCAATTTGATTATTAGAAAACTCTTTGCCAAATAATTTGATTGAGCCTTGGGTTGGTTGTAAAAGCCCCAGAAACATTTTCATTGTTGTTGACTTTCCAGCACCATTTGGTCCAAGGAAGCCATAAATTTCGTTTTTCTTGACATGGATAGACAGCTGATTGACAGATAATTCTCCAGTGAAATCCTTACTTAGATGATCCGTTTCAATAATATAGTCGCTCATGACAGTCTCCTTTTCGATTGTTGGTTTTCCCCATTGATACCTCTAGTATAGTGTCCCCACCTTATCTCTCCTTGTTGCTCTCCTTACTTCTTCCTTAATTTTTTGGAAAATAGCAGAGCCACCCTTTTGATTATGCTATACTAGGTTTGAGGTAAGAGATATGAGCGAAAAAGACAGAAAACTACTCATTTTAGATGATAATTCTGATATCTTAGATATGGTTACAGAAAGTCTGTCCATTGCAGGATTTAAGCAGCTAACCACTGCAGCGAGTAAAAAAGAAGCTTTAGATCTTCTGGAAAAGGAATCGTTTGACTTGGCCATTTTAGATATCATGCTGCCGGATGGTTCTGGCTTTGAGGTGTTAAAAGAAATCCGAAAGACTTCTGCTATGCCAGTCCTTTTCCTGTCGGCAGTGTCTGACATTGAAAAGCAATACCAAGGCTTTGAGCTGGGAGCGGATGACTACATCGTCAAACCTTTTCGCCCTAAAGAGCTGGAGCTGCGTCTGCTGTCCATTCTCAGGCGTAGCTATCCCCAGCAGGATGAGCTAGTCGAACTAAGTGCCTGCCAGATTGATTTTGAGCGTGCAGCCATTCTCAGAAAAGACGGGGAAATCCCACTGACCGCTAAGGAATATAGCCTGCTTAAGGTCCTTTACGACCACAAAAATAAAATCGTCACTTTTGACCAGCTCTTGAGCAAGGTCTGGGGCAACAATTATCAGGGTTATGAAAATACGCTCATGGCGCACATCCGTAAGGTACGGCAGAAGATCGAGGCTAACCCTTCCAAACCTGTCCACTTGATTACCATTAAAGGACTGGGCTACCAGTTGCGGGTGAATTAGATGACAACTTTTAAATATTTTTCCAAAGTCTTGCTGACCTATTTTGCGACCGTGGTTTTTCTGGGAGTTACTGCTATTTTTATCTTTTTATTTGGTAGTTCTCATATCATTGACAATATGAGACAGAGGGCTGAAGAACCTACTACTCTAGCGCAGACTCTCATCAGTCATGACAAACTGACCTTAACCGCTCAGAATAAGAAGGTCTTAGACAAGCAAAAGATCTGGTTCATGCTGCTGTCTGAAGAGGGAGAGATTAAGCAGTCCTATCAGTTGCCAGACAAACTCAACCATCGCTATGGCATGGCAGATATTGCGCGTGCGTCACGCTGGTATCTGGACGACTATCCTGTCTTTACCTTTGTAGTAGGCAAGAAACTGCTTATCATAGGATACCCTAAAGGCGCCTACGCTAAATTTCCAGCCAATTATTACAATGCACAAAATTTCTTTGATATTGCTAAGCTATCTTTAGGTATTTTCTTAGGCATCCTCGTGATTTTGCTCCTTATCTATCTTCGTTCTCAGTGGCGCTTTCGCAGAGAATTCAAGCCCATTACTCAGGCCTTGTCAGACTTGTCTGATAACCAGCCCATCGCTCTTGATGAAGGTGGCAACCTGTCTGAAATTAAAACTGCTCTCAACCAGACCTCCCAGCTTCTCATAAAAAACAAGGATACACGCAACCATTGGATTCGTGGTATTAGCCATGATTTGCGCAATCCCCTGACTCTTATTTTAGGTTACACCAGTCAGTTAGAGAATCTTAATGGCAGCAACAAACAGACCCGACAGATCGAGGCTAATATCCATAAGATGGAACACATCATTTCCAATCTAAACATGAGTTATCTCCTAGAAAACCAAGATATTGAGCAGGAGATGACCAGCTTTGATCTCAATGGCCTGCTTAGACAAGTCATTGCAGACCTTTACAATACCTACGAAGACCTAGACTTGACCTTCGATCTACCAGACGAGGCGACCGTGATTTCTGGAAACAAGACCCTGTTAACTCGTGCAGTTAATAACCTGCTCCTTAACAGCCTTACGCATAACAATAAGCCTCAGCTAAGTCTGTCCCTGACTCTTAACAATCAGCAAGCCCTGTTGCTGATTCGTGATAATGGGCAGATTAGCACTGAGAAAATTCGCGAACTCAACCAGAAATCCCGCAACTACGATACCCACGGCATGGGAACCATCATCACTAAACAAGTCATTTCCCTTCATCACGGTAAAATTAGCTTCACTGATAACCAGCCGGGTCTTGTTGTCACTATTACACTGCCATTGACTGACAACTAAAGGATTATTGAACAAGAAACTCTATTTGAGACAGTTTTAATCGTTGGCCTAATCTCATAATTTACAAAAAACAAGGAATTGATTACATTTGGTCGGTTCCTTTTAGGTTACCAAAAAAGCTAACTAAAATTAATTCCAGTTAGCTTCTGCTTTGCCAGTGAGTAAGAATTCAACAGGTCCCAAATATCCACACTATAGAATGAAGTCTCCCTTATTGCTTCACAAATGGTATTGTCCACTTTACAAACCTAAGGGATAATCAGCAGAAATTTCAAAGTATTTTAACAATTCGCTATATGAAAAAGCCCCTTATAGTTTCTAGTGAATTTTTGCTTTCTCACTGTTTACTATAAGGGGAGTATAATCTTATTTTCTCTCGTGTTTCGTTGTAGGCCACTCACAACAGCTGAAAATAAGCCGTTATTTAGTTATCCACAGTTATTTTGCTTGCACTTCAAAACCTTGGGCGACAGCTTCTGGGAAATTGCTTTCGATAATTTCTGCACAGTGGTCACAGATGGTTACGCCATAAGAACGTTCCTTAGTAGTTTCATCTGTGCGACGGCAACGGTCACAAACTGCTCCAGCTGCATGTTCAACACTAAAGGCTATACCATCAAAGCTGACAGCATCAGCTGGTGCTGTTTGGTCAGTCACTGTTAATTGTGAGACAATCAGAAGCTGAGCGATATCGCTTTGAAGGCTCTCAAGAAGAGTCAGTGTTTCTTGATCAGCATAGATTGTCAAGTGAGCTTCCAAGGACTTGCCAATTAACTTGTCATTGCGAGCTTCTTCCAAGGCTTTTTGCGCCTGGGTACGAAGGGCCATAAAGGCTTCCCATCTTTCAAGAACCTGCTCTTGACCTGCGAAGGTTTGAGCTTCTGGCATCTCAGCTAATTGGACAAAATCCTCAGATTCTTGATCTAAATAGGACCAAATTTCTTCAGCAGTATGAGGCAGAATTGGTGTCAATAGCTTGGTGATTTTTACTAAAATATCATAGAAGACAGTTTGCATCTGGTGGCGAACATGACTGTCCGCTGCCTCAATATAGACAACATCTTTAGCAAAATCTAAGTAGAACGCTGATAAGTCAACTGTCAAGAAATTATTAACTGCCTTATAAACAGCCATAAAATCGTATTGATTGTAAGCCTCTCGTATAGTTGCAACCAAATTGTTGAACTTGATAGTCACATATTGATCAACCGGGCGAAGTTCCTCATAAGCAAGCGTATCCTCTTTTTTAAAGTCAGATGTATTCGCCACCAAGAAGCGAAGTGTATTGCGAATCTTACGATAGCTTTCGGAGGTCTGCTTCAAAATATCCATAGAAATACGAACATCATTGCTGGTATCTACAGTTGTTACCCAGAGGCGTAGGATTTCAGCGCCGAATTGTTTTTCAACATCACTCGGAAGGATAGTGTTACCAAGTGATTTAGACATCTTTTCACCTTTACCATCAAGTACGAACCCTTGTGATAAGATAGCTTTGTAAGGCGCATGGCCGTTAACCGCAACTGAGGTAATCAAGGATGAATTGAACCAACCACGATACTGGTCAGATCCTTCCAAATAAAGATCAGCTGGATAACCGAGACCTTCACGCTGGTTCATGACGCCATTCCAAGAGGATCCAGAGTCGAACCAGACATCCATGATATCCGTTTCTTTGGTAAATTCACCATTTGGTGAACCTGGGTGGGTATAGCTTTCTGGCAAAAGAGCTTTAGCAGACCACTCCCACCAGATGACTGAACCATATTCAGCAAAGAGGTCAGCCACATGATCTGTCACATCCTTAGTCATGATAGCTGTACCATCTTCTGCATAGAAGATTGGGAGGGGAACACCCCAAGCGCGCTGACGCGAAATAACCCAATCACCACGGTCGCGGATCATATTGTAGAGGCGCGTTTTCCCCCATGATGGATTAAATTCCGTTTTTTCAATCTCATCAAGAATTTCTTGACGGAATTTAGAAACAGAAGCAAACCATTGGGGAACAGCCCGCCAGATGATCGGCTTCTTAGTCCGCCAGTCAAATGGATAGGAGTGAGTGATCTCTTCTTGTGCAAGAAGAAGATCACCTAACTTTTCAAGGACAGTTGGCAGGACCTTGTCATAGAATTGACCTTGGAAGTCATCCCCTGCTTCTTGCGTCATGATACCGCGACTATCAACTGTTACAGAAACTTCGAGTCCATATTTAATACCGACATTATAGTCATCTTCACCAAAGCCAGGAGCCGTGTGGACAATTCCTGTACCGGAATCCAGTGTAACGTGGTCTCCAACCATGACAAGTTCTTCAACATGGCTATCCCACGGATGGGCGGTTTTGATATATTCCAATTCTGAACCATCGTGACGCTCAATGACTTCATAAGCTTCCCAGCCAAATTTGTCCGCCAAACTTGGGAGTAATTCTTCAGCTACGATAAATTTACGATCATCACCAACAACTTTGACAGTCGCATATACAAAGTCAGCCCCGACTGTCAAACCGCGAGAAGCTGTGATTGTAAATGGTGTTGTTGTCCAAACAACGATATAGGTGTCAGTATCCAAAATTCCCTTACCGTCGGTGACTTTATTGGCATAAAAGAGTGAGGTAGAAACGAGATCATGATACTCAATCTCAGCTTCAGCCAGAGCTGATTCTGATGACCAGGACCAGTAAACTGGCTTGGCTCCACGATAGATATAGCCCTTATCTGCCATAGCCCCGAAGACACGAATCTGAGCTGCTTCATAGTCAGGCGTCAAGGTTACATAGGGATTGTCCCAATCGGCCGACATTCCGAGGCGTTTAAAATCCTCACGCTGTTTATCCACTTGGGAAAGGGCATAATCACGACACATCTTTAGATATTCAGCACGGTCTAGCTCCTTACGTTTAACACCCTTTTTGGCTAAAACTTGCTCGATAGGCAGTCCATGCGTATCCCAACCTGGATTATAGGGAGCACGAAAACCCATCATAGACTTAGCGCGGATGATAATGTCTTTAGAAATATGGTTCATAGCATGTCCAACATGGATATTACCATTAGCATAGGGCGGGCCGTCGTGGAGGAAAAAGGCCGGTTTATTGGCATTTAAGGCTTGACGTTTCCCGTAAACATCAGCTTCCAACCAAGCTGCCTGCCACTGAGGTTCCTTATTAGGAAGACCTGCTCGCATAGGAAAAGCGGTTTTCCCAAGATTCAAAGTTTCTTTTAGTTTCATGATTACTCCTTCTAAAATGATACACTAACAAAAGTAGATAGCAGCCAGGATCCTTTGAGCATAGGCTTGCCTTATCTATCAAGAAATCCCTTAAAACATTTTAAGTAAGATATTATAAAATAAAAAGCCCTCATCGCAAAGGACGAGAGCTCGTGGTACCACCTTACTTTGGACTGGATAAAAGCATCCAGTCCCTCTTGCGATGATAAGGTTATCAACCTTCTGCCTTACTAATTTTATTGGGGCAGAAAAACTGTGAAATGATAACAAGAACGGTTAGGGAATACAGGACTTGCACCGACACCTGCTCGCTGGAAATATAAGCGCCTTATTGTATTTTCATTAGTCTTGAATATTTAATTTAAAGGTTTGAGCCTCACCACCAGCTAACTCACTAGCTGACATTTCGGATGTATCCTGAATTGGACTATTCAGATCCGTTTTCGAGTTATTATCATCAGCTGCATCAATAGCGGCTGAAATTTCTCCCAAATCTAATTTTTGTGTTTCTTCAAGGATACGGTTACTCTCTTCAACACGGCGTTGCAATTCAGCCATTTCTGATTCTGTAAATTGACGAGTTGCATCATCAGCAGAGTCAGAATCTGCAGCTGTCTGCACCGTTGTGCCAGCACTCGTTAAGACTTGATTGTCATCTAAAACTTTTTCTACAACTTCCTTGAAGGCTTCATCTGAATTTTGTAGGTAAACTGCTGTCGGTTGCAAGAGGTCATTCCATTCTTGCGAATTGATCATATTCAACTGACCTTCGATGGTGCTAAGCAAGCGTTGGTGGAAAACTCGACTTTGACGTTTCAAAGCTTCTGTCTCAATAGCAACAGCCTTGGCTTCATCAGTTGCATCGCGCAAAATCTTATTAGCACGTGTTTTAGCCTCATCAATCAGTTGATTGGCATCATAGTTCGCTTTACTGAGTAGGTTTGTCGCCTGTGTATTTGCTGAGAATTTAACTTTTTCAGCAGTTTCCTGAGCCAAGATAACAGATTGACTCAGGGATTCCTTCATTTCTTCAAAGTAAACTAATTTTTCTTCAAGGTTTTTCAGTTTTGTGTCTAATTCACGATTTTTATGAGTTAATTCCTCAAAGCCATCAACGATATCGTCGAGAAAGGCATCAACCTCACGTTCATTGTAACCGCGAAATTTAGTGTGGAAAGTTTTGTCTTTAATATCGAGTGCTGTAATTGCCATGTCACCCTCCTTATTTATTTTTAATTTTTGCCTACATAAAAATATAAGCTGTTATCCTATAAAACTCGACGGCCAAACTAAGCCAAGCAGGCTTATCTCCCAAACAAGCGAGCTCTGGGCAAACTTGCAAGTACCGCCTTCTATCCTTTTCCTGTTTTCTAACCCTTTTCGTCTCCCTTGCCAGGAAGTCGAAGCAAGCTAATCCCCTTATTTATTGGCGTATTTTTTGATAGACAGCTTATACTTTTGATTCTTGGACAAGCCATTATCATGGTCAAGCTCAAAGCGGCCAAAGCCTCGTACACTGACCAAATCTCCCAATTCCAACAATTCTGCTGGTCTTGTTATAACACCATAATTTAACTTAACCTTCTCTTGCTCAATGAGCTTAGTAGCTTGAGCACGAGATAATTTAAAGACTGACGCAAGCACCTTATCAAGCCTCATACTAGATACTAAGATATCAAGTTCTTTGACCTTATGCTCCCTGTTCAATAATTGTGAAAAATCCACTTCCTTAATGGTTACTGCCGCTTTGCCAATTTTTTTGACCATCATAAAGTAACCAAGCATAGAACGGTTAACAATAATTTGAGCGCAACCATCAGCTAAGATAATATCACCAAAAACGGTCCTCTGGATACCTAGTTTATGGATAAAACTTCCCATAATTTGAGAATGGGTCAGATAGTTAAATTTGGTATTATAACTTATCTCTAAGAGCGCTAGATTGAAGTCTTTTAAATCCAACTGATAATAATCGGGTGCTAAGATAATCTTAGCATACTCAGTCGGATATATATCACTAGATACAAAGTAAGCTATACCTATCTGCCCCAGAACACTGCGAGCGATCTGAACTTGCCTAGGGTCAAGAAAATCCGTCACTTGAAAAACGTAAGTATCCTCAACCCTTTTGGCCAAGTCGAATATCTTATCAATAAAAGTTCTTTCTTCCTTGCGGAAATGCTGGTAAATATCACTTTCTGCCATTACACGAAGAGTATCAGTTGTGCTATAAGCCGATCCAGTAGCTGCAAGAGAAAGAGTACAACTACAATTGTAAAATCAAGACCGGCGAACTGTAGTGGTAAGCGCCGAAAAGGTCTCAGAATCGGTTCAACAAAACTATCTAAAATCCGCCCTAGTTGTGACTCTCGCGCCCCTGGAAACCACGATAGTAGGGCGTAAATAACCAAGACGAGACTTAGGAACTCAATCAAGCGATGACAAACTATAATAATAAAAATCATTGTTAACGGCGTTTCATATCATAGTCAAAAGAGACCTCTTGACTAGCATTAGCAAGATTCATCTCTTCGGTATCTACAACAACATCTTTAGGAGTCAGTAGATACATGGACGAACCAACTTTTTGCAAACTACCGTAGAGGACACGGCTTGCACCGTCAATAAAGTCCAAACAGCGGCGGGCTTGTGCTTCTAACATATATTGAAAATCAATTAAGACACATTCGTGCTTGATAAGTAAATCCACAATTTCTTGAGCATCCTCATATTTTCTAGGGAATTTCAAAGCAATTGTAGTTCCACCTGCAGCCGGAATGGATACATCAGCAGGGCGTGACATCGTTCTAACATTATCCTCCTGTGCTGGTCGAGTTTGCGCTTGAGTCTGCGAACGCGGTTGCGACTGAACTGGGCGTTCACGCTGCGGTCGAGTTTGCTGAGGCTGAGCCGCTGACTGTTGCGGACGCGGTGATTGCTGCTGCTGAGGTGAACGCACAGGGCGAGGCCCCTGCGGCGCCTCCTCTTGAGTTTCTTCTACTTCGCTAGCATCATCCGTATCAAAGTAGGAAACGAGTTTATCTAATCTGTCTTTTATAGCCATATTCTCTCCTATTCTTTAAAGAATGATGTTCCGATTCGGACAAATGTTGAACCGTTGCGGATAGCGATTGGGAAGTCCCTGCTCATCCCCATGCTCAAATCATCGAAAGGCATATTCTTTATCTTTCTCTCCTTGAGAACTTGTCTCAACTCATTTGTCTGTCTAAATATACTATCTAATTCTTCTGGACTAGCATCAATGGGTGCCATGGTCATCAAACCAACAAGCTCAATCCTGTCAAACTCAGCTAGCTGTTCGACAGTTTCTTGTACTTCTTCCGGATTAAAGCCATGTTTACTGGGCTCACCCGATATATTCACTTGTAAGAAACACTTGATGGGATGCTCCGCACGCTTTTGAATCTCTGCGGCAAGTTTCACTGAGTCTAAGGCATGAAAATAGTCGACCAAATTAATGATGTCTCTAACCTTGCGCCTTTGCAAGGTACCAATCAGATGCCAAGTGACATCTTTGCCCTTTAGACTCTGATATTTATCAAGAAATTTGTCAACCCGATTCTCAGCAATGTGGTTAACTCCAAGTTCCACTAAGCGTCCAGCGGTCTCACTGTCAACATACTTAGTCACAGCAAGGATTGACACATCACTGGCAGAACGCTGTGCATCATGACAAGCTTGTGCTACTTGCTCGTAAACCGCATTCTTGTTTGCTTGCAAATCCATCATTGCTTAACGATTTTTGAAGAATGGTGGTGTCTCAAGTTCATCATCACCAGTATCAACATCAGATGCTGAGAATGAAGAAACATCAAGCTGACTATCCAGTTCATTTTCTGTCGGGCGACTGATGTTGTCACGACGCAGATCCCAGTCACCAAAGGCTGAGCTTTGGTGGTTAGGCTGGGGCTGACGCGGTGCCGCCTGAGGCATTTCACGACGCTCAGCCATATCGAACTCAAAATTCGATGGGCGGCGTTCAAAACCACCGCTCGGGCTACTTGGTTCTGCCGGATTAGCGCTGCCTTGGCGGAAAACTCGCTGCTGCGATACGCCTGACACTTTTTCAACCTTATCCGGACGGACACCAGTAGCAACGACTGTCACACGAATTTCATCCTTCATGCTTTCATCAATAGCCGTACCAAGCCAGATATTAACACCCTGACCGGCTGCTTGGCTAACAATTTCAGAAGCCTCTTCTGCTTCGGTCAAGGTCATGTCCAAACCACCGGTAACGTTGACAATGACATCTTCTGCTCCATCGATAGTTGTTTCCAGTAATGGTGAGTAGATGGCCTTGCGAGAGGCTTCAATAATCCGCTCTTCACCGGAACCAATACCGATCCCCATCAAAGCGTTACCTTTGTTTGCCATAACAGTCTTAACATCAGCAAAGTCAAGATTAATCAAACCAGGACTAGTGATCAAATCTGTGATCCCTTGAACCCCTTGACGAAGCACATTATCCGCTTCACTGAGCGCTTCCAGCAGGGGCGTCTTTTTATCAACGATTTCAAGCAGATTATTATTGGAGATAATTAAGAGAGTGTCAACTTGCTCACGCAGTTCATTGATACCCTCGATAGCAAAATTACCACGTTTATTTCCTTCAAATCCAAAGGGGCGGGTAACAACGGCTACGGTTAGCGCACCGATTCCCTTAGCAATACGGGCAATGACCGGTGCAGCACCTGTACCAGAACCACCGCCCATTCCAGCAGTAATGAAGACCATATCAGCCCCTTGCAAGGCATCGTTAAGGACTTCTTCACTTTCTTCAGCAGCCTTGCGACCAACTTCTGGCTGTCCTCCAGCACCGAGACCACGAGTTAATTTAGGACCAAGCTGAATAACAGTTTCTGCTTTTGATGAACTCAAAGCCTGAATATCAGTGTTGGCGGCGATAAATTCAACACCTGCAACACCCTCTTCAATCATACGGTTAATGGCGTTTCCACCGCCACCACCGACACCTATAACTTTAATGACTGCACCTTGAACAGATGCAGCATCGAATGAAAATGCCATTTTACTTCCTCACTTAAAATTAATCAAACATGCTGCCAAAGATACCGCGAACACGGTCAGCCATTTTAGGCTTTGGCTTACTCTCCTGCTGCGGTGCAGACTGTTCTTGAACTGGATCAGGAACTGCGAAATTACCTGCAGGGGCCTGTGGCTGTTGCGGCTGGGCAGCGGGTGCTGGCTGGGGCTGAACCGTTTGAGGCGCTACATTGGGCGTCACAGGAACAACTGGTTTACGTCTCAGCATTTCTTCACCAAGCACTGCACCTTGAGCAATAATGTCAACTTCGCTCATAATACCGACATATTCTACCAAACTGATAACATTGGCAAACATAGGGTTGCGAATTCCAACTTGATTTGGAATATGCAACTTAACTTGGGTACCAAACATTTCTTGAGCCAGCTCAACGACACCTGGTAACATCGCTGCACCACCAACCAAAACGATACCGCCTGGTAGGTCAAGCAGTCGCCCACGTTCTAAATCTTGTTTTACACGGTCAAAAATATGGCGAACACGTGCTGTGATAATCTCAGCTAGATAGCGCTCAGTCACTTCAACCGGCTCATCACTGCCAACACACTCAACTTGAGCTGTTTCTTTATTACTAGCTTCGGCTAGGTTAGCAGTCCCAAAATTAAACTTGAGAGCTTCAGCTGTTTGAATAGAGGTTTGCAGTACCTTAGAAATATCCTTAGTGACAAAATCTCCGCCCTCTGGATAGATATTGGTGTACTGTAGCTCTTGTGCTCTCATAGAGGCAACCGTCGTTTGGCCACCCCCCATGTCAATCACTGTAGCACCGAACTCACGTTCCCCTTCATTTAGGACAGACTTGGCTAAAGACAGCGGGGTAATAATAATCGTTTCCACAGAAACACCAGCACGTTCAACTGTTGTGCGAAGATTGTGCAAAATGGTGCTTGGACCTGTGTAAATCAAGCCGCGCATCTCTAAGCGGATTCCCATCATGCCACGCGGATCACGAATTCCTTGGAAGCCATCGACGATAAATTCTTCCGGAACCAGCGAAATAACCTCACGTTCCGGTGTAATGCTCTTAGTCAGGGCTGACTGCACTACACGCTCTATATCTTCATCTTTAATCTCTTTTGATTCAGTAATAACTGGAATCATACCTTGGGTAGGCTCAATTTGTAGTAGGTTTGCCGGTAAGCCGACATTAACCTTGTCAATGCTGATTCCTGCTTTTTCCTCTGCCTGCTCAATACCTTCTTTGATAGCATTAGCAGCGGCTTCAATATCAACAATAATCCCGTCTTTCACACCCGAACTTGGTACGTTACTGACACCGATGACATTCATCTGGCCGTCAACCCATTCGGCAACCAATACTTTAATCGAGCTTGTTCCTATATCCAAACCTGTAAAAAAGCCATTTCTAGCCATTCACTCGACCTCTCTAACTTTCCGTTCTTATTTACTTATCTAATGACCCTAACCTCATTTAGGCAGAGTTATTCAGAAGGTATTATATCATAAAAAATCCGAAAATGTGCTGATTTTCAATTTTTTGTTATATAATCTTAATTTCTTGTCATGGATAGTTATAATACCCAAAAAAATCAAAATCAAGCTAGGTAAAAAGCGGTAGATAGCTTAAATTATCTGAGGGGTATTGAGAGTGGAAACAATTTAAGTTCTGCTTGTGTCCTGAAATACGGTAAAATGAAATCAACAGTCTACCATTTTGATTTTCAAAGAATAAAAAAATAAAAGAAGATCAAAAGATCCTCTCAAACTGTTAGTTTTTCGTCAGCCATTACAGCTAGTACAGGGACCCGAAAAAGAAAGCTTCTTTTCTGCAGTTATATCTGCCGGTATATTCTAAAAAGCATTTTCTGAAGAATTAATCGAGCACCTTTAAGAAATCGAGCAATACGGCTGCTGAGTCTTGACCTGCTTGAACAATAAACTCATCAAAGGTGATATTGGCATCGTGGGCTGCTGTATCACTCATCGCGCGGATAACAATGAAGGGCTTGCCCGCAGCGTGAGCTGCTTGAGCCACCGCTGCCCCTTCCATCTCTACCGCCAAGGTATCAGGAAATTGAGATTTAATTGCCTCAATCTTATCTTGTCCAGCAATAAAGCTATCACTGGTTGTAATTAGCCCCACCTGACTACTCCGGTGGTGATACCTTAAGACCCGCTCGAAGGTTGCAACAAACTCTGCATCGCTCTCAAAGTAAAGAGGCTGCTGAGACATCTGACCGTAGTCGTAACCGAAGGCGGTCAGGTCTACATCGTGATAGGCCAAACGATCAGCAACAACAACATCACCGATATTAAGTCCTGTTGCTACCGCACCAGCCGAACCAGTATTAATAACCGCATCAACGGCGAAGTGATCTGCTAAAATAGCAACAGCCATAGCTGACATCACCTTACCCACACCTGACTGGACTAAAACAACATCATGCTGACCGAGACTACCAGTATAGTAGGTACTCGATAAGACCTTTTCTTGCTCTTTATGTTTAAGTTTCTCCACCAGAAGCTCTAGCTCCTGCTCCATAGCAGCAATAATTCCAATTTTCATGATATTCCTCAGAGTTTAAAAATGGCGTAAACAAGGATAGCTAAAAGAATAAGAACAATAAGCAAAATCTTGTTTAACTTCGACTGGAAGGCGCCGCGCTTAGCATTTTCAATACGGCGGCTTTTATAGGTAGTATAGCGAGAATCACCATCCCATTCTTCAATATAACCATCTCCCAAATCTGTGAAAACTTGAGTATCTTGACCATCAACATACTCATCATCAAGGCTTTCACCACGATTGGCACGCTTAATCATTTCATCTGTTAACAAGGGCCGTCCCATAAGCAGATTCCTTTCTAGTTATTACTTTCTTTATGCAGGGCAAAGTACTGAAGAGCGATGATTGTTTTAGCATCCTGAATATGGCCAGACTTTACTAGATCCATACACTCCTCATAGCTCAGCTCCAAGAGTTCAAGAAATTCATCGTCATCCTGTGCCCGCGGATTTTCAACAATCTGCAGGTCTTTAGCCAAGTAGAGTTTAATATGTTCATTGCAAAAACCAATGGCTGAATAAAATTGGTAGAGGAGTTCTAACCGACCAGTATAACCCGTTTCTTCTTCTAATTCCCGGAGGGCTGCCGCTGCTTCCTGACCAGCTTCGCCAACTTCTAACTTGCCTGCAGGGATTTCATAAGATACCTGTTCAATAGCCTTGCGGTACTGCTTAACAATGATAATTTTGTCCTCCGGCGTCACAGCCAAGACTGCAACCGCTCCATTATGAAAGACCAATTCACGACCGGCTGTTTGCCCATCTGCCAGCAGCACCTGATCTTTGGCTACTGTAATAATCTGTCCTTCAAAAATTGTTTCGCGGCTAAGAGTTTTCTCTTCAAATTCCATACACTGCCTTCTTTCTGCCAGTCTACCCTTGTTTCTGCGATGGGTGATGCGGTTTTTTGACTGCGTAACCTTCTTTATTGACTTGATGACTACGGGCAATGGCAACACTGTCAGCTGGTACATCTTCATAAATGACAGAACCTGCTGCGCTCAGAGCATTATCACCTAATTCGACAGGGGCAATCAAGGTTGAATTGCTGCCGATAAAAACATTATTACCGATAGTCGTTTGATACTTACTTTGACCATCGTAGTTGGCAATGATAGTACCAGCTCCAAAATTAACTTCGCTGCCCACCTCTGCGTTACCAATATAGGTCAGGTGCCCCGCCTTAACTTCTTTACCCAAGGTCGATGCCTTAACTTCAACAAAATTACCAACATGAGCTCCCTCTTTAAGGTAAGAGTCGGGGCGCAGATGGGCATAAGGACCGACGGTAACACCAGACTCAACAGTGGACTGCTCAATCATAGAGTTGGTGATAATGGCATCAGGACCAATCTGTGAATCCACGATGTAGCTACCATTTGTAAGGACAGCTCGACTACCAATTTTCGTCTGACCTTTGAGGGTGACGTTAGCTTCAACAGTCACCTCTGGGGCAATTTCGACATCAACTTCAACATAGGTAGTCTCTGGATC
Organism: Streptococcus sp. ELY_137; assembly: GCF_058314515.1. Lineage (NCBI taxonomy): Bacteria > Bacillati > Bacillota > Bacilli > Lactobacillales > Streptococcaceae > Streptococcus > Streptococcus sp. ELY_137. The sequence goes on along the minus strand of NZ_JBZFUL010000005.1, from coordinate 69,788 downwards.
TTGAAAGGTCACTCCATTGACCATATGCTGATGGTTGATTCGACGCCGCATAATGTTCTCAGCTGTAGCCAGAGCAACACGGTCATTAACGCCTAAACTTTCATCAAAATCGCGCAGAGTAAAGGCACCTACCTTTTCACCGCTCTGGCGAAAAACGGAAATAACATCCGTAAGGTAGTACTCTCCTTGAGCATTATCAGTATTAATACTTTTGAGCGCTTCAAAAAGACGCTTATTGTCAAATACATAGGTACCTGTATTAATCTCCTTGACCTGCTGCTCAAATTCAGTTGCATCCTTTTGCTCGACAATTTTGGTGACTTCCCCATTTTGATTACGGATAATACGGCCGTAGCCAAAGGGGTTGTCTGCCGTTGCAGTTAGGATCGTAGCCACATTCTTATGATTAACGTGAAAATCAATCAACTCTTGGAGACTTTCTCCAGTAATCAAAGGGGTATCCCCTGCAATTACTAAGGTTTGACCTTCCAAATTCGATAATTCAGCCTGAGCCATCATGACTGCGTGTCCTGTTCCAAGCTGCTCGGTCTGGAGAGCAAATCGAGACTTGTCTTTGAGGACTTCCTCCACCATATCTGCTTTGTGACCGATGACCGTTACATTCTTAGCTGGTGAAATTGCAGAGACACTTCTAAAGACATGCTCCAACATGGTAATTCCGGCAACCTTGTGAAGTACCTTAGGCAGGTCCGATTTCATACGAGTTCCTTTACCTGCTGCCAGAATTATTGCATAGTTTGTCATGATTTTCTTCCTTTCAATAAGACAGAGCTTTTGGGCTTTTTGTGCTCTTATTCATACAGTTTCATTTAATCGCTACTAGTCTATCATATTTTCGGCTAATTTCCTAGTTTGCCCCAGCTAGAGAGGCTAGCAAAAATAAGAGAGCGAGGACAATCAAAATCGTGATTTTATCACGAATTATTGATTTCTGTCCCGCTCTCTTATTTTAAGGCTCAGGCTTCTGCCATTTTCCTGTTTTTAGGTGGCAGGCTTTGGCAGTCTATCCCCAGACTGCCAAACTCCACTAGAGCATTTTGACACTTGCTTTACAAGCTTTATTTCTCAATTAAAAAGGTCTAGTAGACCTTTTTAACCCACCTCCGTATAGCTCCAAAGGTCCGGGGGACCTTTGGAAGTTGGAAATAAGATGAACAAAGTTCATAGAATTGCAAATAAATAAGGCTGAGGCCTTTTGTCTCAACCTCTTCCTAAATAGCCATCTTATTTCTGAAGCAGCTGCTTTCTTTTAAGAGAGCTCCGGTTTACATAACTGCTGCAGCCTGATCCAAAACATCCATCACTGCTTGACTATGTTTAAGAGCACGGTGAGCTGCGGTAAAATCACGATTGCGGATCATCTTTTCAAAAGCTAGGAATTCTTGATACATCCGGTGGTGGGGATCAGTCTGTGTGATGTCTTGCGATTCTTGACCGTTGAGGGTTAGGAGCACTTTGGGCATGCTGTTGGTAGGACCGATCAGGCTTATATTCCCCTTGGTTCCTTGAATAGTCGTGCGAATATCTGCTGTACAATCCTTGGCTCCGATACTGACTGCCTTAAATTGATCAAAATCAAGGGCCAGCATACCAGAAGTATCTACCCCTCGCTCAATATTTGGCAGGTAGTGAACTGTCTTAGGTTTACCAAAGAGGCCAACTAAGAGGTGGATATTATAGATATTCAAATCGCGCAGCGCTCCGCCGCCCATTTCGGGATTAAAGGCAGGCGCAATCTCCCCGCGCTTGAAGGCATCATAACGTGATGAGTATTGAGAATAATTGCATTCAACTATTTTAATCTCACCCAGCTGCTCCAGGCTACTTTTGATAATGCTAAAATTATCCAAATATTGGTTGGTGATAGCTTCTAGCAAAAAGAGATGGTACTTCTGAGCGATGGCCGATAAATCGACCAATTCTGAAGCTTTCATTGTAAAGGGTTTCTCACAAATAACATGCTTCCCAGCTAAGAGTGCTTCTTTGGCATAATCATAATGAGTATGGTTGGGCGTACCGATATAGATGGTATCTACATCAGGGTTATTCAGAATTTCTTGATAATTACTGGTTGCTTGCGACAAACCATAGGCTTGGGCTAGTGCTTCTGCTTTTGCGATGGAGCGCGGTGTTGACAGAATTGATACTAGGTCAATTCCTTTAAGTGTTTGCAAGACTGGCAAAACTTCCTTAACAATCATACCAGTTCCTAATAAGGCTAATTTCATCTGCTTCCTCCAATATAGAATGATTATCATGAACATGACTAATTGTAGTGTTGGAAAATAGTAGAGCTAATGATTTACTTGGCTAAGAAAGACAGTGCCAACATAGAAAACCTAGTTTAGTTGCTTTTTTCCGATTTCAAATAAGGGACAAGCCTAAACTCATTTTCTAACAACAACTGGGGTGTATATACTTTCTCGCACTGGGAATCGCGCACGAGACGCCACAAAATAGCAGCTACAGTCAGGGGAGATTGGTATTTCTTAGATTGCGGATCTCTTCTAAAATCCCTGACAAACTGATTCCACTGATAGGTTTTTTCCTCTGGCTGTTCAGATGAAAGGGAAGTGGGATTTTCCAAAACAGCGATTAAATCCGCTACGGTGGCTTCCCTATCGTGACTCGCCTGAACGTCTCTCATTTTGACGGCCATAGCCTTTTTAAAGGAAAATTTTTCAAGGCCAAAGTAAGTGGCAAAAAACTGGCGAGCTTGATTATTCAATCTAAAACCGCTGCCTAAAAGCTTGGTGCCCAATGTGATTTGATCAGCCCTTAAACTTGTCTTTGATGTTGGTGGTTGCCGCACTGCTTTAATATCTTCAGGAGATTGACCATCAAGAAAACGGCCAAGATAGTCGGTCAACTCCGACTTAGTCCCATAGGCCGGCAGGTGGTAGCGGCGGCAAATCGTCTCTAATTCTGCCTTATACCAGTAGTATGATTGAAATTGCTCTCTTGATAATTCTGGACTAAAATCTGGTCTTTCTGCCATCTTTTTACCTCTCTTGCGTTTAGGCTGAAGTTACTCTCAAAATACAAGTATATGATAGGGCTTCTCAAGTCTCAATGATATTGACCTAAAACTTTGTTTCCTATTTGATAGTAAAGAAGGACTGGGATAAAATTTTTTTAGTCATAAGGCTCCCACTAAAAGTATACCCTGACAAAAGTTTTTAGCGCTTCTCATCTCTCTGGGTTGTGGTATCATCTCATGGTTGTCCGGTCCGTCACCGTTTGCCGATTATCAACCATCGGGCAGGGCAAACGGGGCTTATTTATCCTCTGCCAATGTCATATACTTTTTAATATACTGATCGTAATCTGGTCTTTCAGACTTACTCATCACAAGGTAGATCACCCTTTAATTCTTCCTTGCCATCGGTATGCAGTAAAATTGCGGTCTTGTTGTCTTTTTCAGGAAAAAAGACTGTAAAAGACCTCCCTTCAGATTCAAAGGTAATATAGCGGCTGCCATTATTGTTTCCGCGGCCAGTGTATTTATAATCAACAGTAGTGCCGGTTATACTTATTGTCCTATTCTTAACGACCATGACACTTTTTTCTCCGGCTTCATTTTGAGTATGCCATTTACCTTTGAAATCCGCCCTTTTAATACCACAGCCAGCCATTAGTAATAAAACAGCACCTAAAAGTATAGCTAATACCATTTTCTTTTTCATTGTTTTCTCCTAAAAGATTATTAATATTCGAAGTACACTTATTATAACACAAACGGTATAGCTTTAAGAGAAGGATACGTTTTCTTTAGGAGCTCCTCTCATTTTTTAAGAGAGGTTAGAATAAACTCCTATGTTAGCTTCGTCATCCTTGCCTGTCTCTCTTCTTTAGAGTTCTTGATAATTTTATTTTAAGGAGAAAACTTTCACTATCGGTTAGGTAAATAAATGATTTTTAATGTAGCTAAAATTGCATAAAAACTTCGGCTACTTACTCTAGGTAACCGAAGCTTTTTATCATCCAATTATTGAGCCGTTGGGTACTGATTCATCAACTGTCAAAAGAGTCAACTTATCATCGTGTTCGGCAGAGAGAATCATGCCTTGGCTAACCAAGCCCATCATCTTACGCGGCTTGAGGTTGGCAACGATTTGAACTTTCTTTCCAAGCAGTTCTTGTTCATTTGGATAGTATTTCGCAATCCCTGAGAGGATCTGGCGGTCTTCATCATCACCTGCATCCAAGCGGAACTTAAGCAGTTTGTCAGAGCCTTCTACTTTTGATACTTCCTTGACCTCAGCCACACGGATTTCCACCTTGTCAAAGTCATCAAACTTGATGGCTTTTTTCTCGTTTTTGAGCTCAACTTCGCTTGGATCCCATTTCTTTTCTTCCTCTTGAGCCATGGCAGAGCTGTCGCCCATTTGCTCTTTGATATAGGCGATTTCCTCGTCCATATCCAGACGTGGGAAGATCGGTGTGCCTTTGGTTACCACCTTGACACCTGCTGGCAGTCCTGCAAGCTCAAGATGCTCAAGGTCAAATTGGCCAGCCAAACCGAGCTGCTCCATAATGGCGTCTGAGGTGGTCATCATAAACGGCTGAATGAGATGAGCTACCACGCGCAGGCTGGCTGCCAAGTGGGCCATAACTGCCGCTAATTCATCACGTTTGGCATCATCTTTAGCCAATACCCAAGGAGTCGTTTCGTCGATATACTTATTGGTGCGAGAAATAATATTCCAAACCGCTTCAAGCGCACGCGGATAATCCACAGCATTCATTTGCTTGTGGTACTCTGCCAAGTTTTCAGCGACAACTGCTGCCAAATCAGCATCAAAGGCTGTCACATTTTCCACGTAAGCAGGAATTTCACCACCGAAATACTTGTTAATCATGGCCACCGTACGGTTAAGCAGATTTCCAAGGTCATTAGCCAATTCATAGTTGATACGGCCAACATAATCTTCTGGTGTGAAAGTACCATCTGATCCGACTGGCAATGAACGCATGAGATAATAGCGAAGCGGATCAAGTCCATAACGCTCTACCAGCATTTCTGGATAGACGACATTGCCCTTAGATTTAGACATCTTACCATCTTTCATGACAAACCAGCCGTGGGCAATGAGACGCTCAGGCAATTTCATATCCAGCATCATGAGCATGATTGGCCAGTAGATAGAATGGAAGCGCAAGATGTCTTTCCCAACCATGTGAAAAACGGTACCGTTCCAAAATTTATCAAAGTTAGCATGGTTTTCTTGGCCGTAACCCAAAGCTGTCGCATAGTTAAGCAAAGCATCAATCCAGACATAAACGACGTGTTTAGGATTCGATGGTACTTTAACCCCCCATGTGAATGACGTCCGCGATACCGCCAGATCTTCTAGCCCAGGTTCGATGAAGTTTTTGATGATTTCATTCATGCGGCCGTCCGGCTGGATAAAATCAGGATGCGCGCGGAAAAAATCAAGTAATTTATCAGCATACTTGCCCAAGCGAAGAAAATAAGATTCTTCTGACACCCACTCTACTTCGTGGCCTGATGGTGCAATTCCTCCAATGACCTCACCATCTTTATCACGGAAGACTTCTTCTAGTTGGCTTTCCGTGAAAAATTCCTCGTCAGAGACAGAGTACCAGCCAGAATACTCACCTAAGTAAATATCATCTTGCGCCAGCAATTTTTCAAAAACATCAGCCACAACCTTTTCATGATAATCATCAGTTGTGCGGATAAACTTGTCATAAGAGATATCAAGGAGTTTCCAAAGTTCCTTGACCCCTACTGCCATACCATCTACATATGCCTGAGGCGTGATGCCAGCTTCTTCAGCTTTTTGCTGAATTTTTTGACCGTGCTCATCCAGCCCCGTCAGATAAAAAACATCATAGTTCATCATACGCTTGTAGCGCGCCAAAACATCACAGGCAATAGTCGTATAGGCTGAGCCGATATGCAATTTCCCTGATGGATAGTAAATAGGGGTGGTTATATAAAATGTTTTATCAGACATGTGACTTCCTTTCAATCGCTGAGGGGGCATAGAAACCATTACTCAGCTGGCCTCGGCAAGGCCTATTTAATCAGAATCCCGAAATCATTTGACTTCGCAACAGCTTATTATACCACAAAAGTAAGCTTGAAAAAAGAAGCGCTAAGCTAGAGAATTTCCGGGAAATTATCAGCTTGACGCCTTTCTTTTCTGCACACTACTTAAAGAGTATTAGTTTTACAATCACTGTATACGCAGCATTTACAAGCGACAGCAGCATAACTTTATTCAGCTAAAGGCTTTCTAGCTGTATCTAATTACCAGACTGAGCTTTTAATTCAATTATAATAGCTCCAATTTTTTAGCTTGGCTAATTGCTCCTGAGTGGACTTAGGGTTCTTGACTACCGTAAAAAGATTGATCTACTCTCGCTGATTCATCTATCTTTCTTAAAATTATTAGCTGTTCCTTATTTTATATGGTAGTTTTTCTCAAATTTTTGGCGAATATTTTGAAAGGTCTTGGTTAATTTTTTAGCCTTACTGCTGCTTAACCGCCTATAGACTGCCTTAGAGATAGTCCGACCGTTCTTATCCTGAGTCGTAATGGTGAGAGTATTGTCTTTTTTCTTATAGTGACGAGTGTAATCATAAGTATCTGTTATACTATCAATATCATCATTGACATCAGCAGTATCTAAATAATCATAGTAGCCCTTCAATTCAGTCTTCAGTATATTGGAAACTTTTTGACGATAGGCCTTGGCTGAGGATGGGATTTCGACCTTCTTATCCCACTGATTCACTCGGTAAGCGTTATCTAGGTAACTGCCCAGCGAAAGATAGGGGCGCGATGGATAGCCATTGTCATAATAGTAAGAATCTTCCTGAAAGCTTTTATCGGCATCAACAGTGATAAAATCAACATAGGTATAGCCACTATCCTCATACTGCTTGAGAACATTCATCCAGCTGCCTTCTTCCTTATTATAATAATCCCACTTAGTCAACTGCCAGGTTCCTTGGATATTACCGGAATCATTGCGCCACCAAGCATAACTGCCTAAACCAGCCAAACCTAGAAAAATCAAGGCCACAAGAGCTGCGAGAACTTTAGGCCACTTGGCCTTTTTCTGAGCTTGACTGACAGATTGCCCTTGCTGCCTAAAGGGCTGCTGGTCTTGTGCGGTCGCTGCCTGAACAGATGAAGCATTTACAGGTTGTGTAGGCTGAGCGGCTGTATTCGGAGCCCTGTGCACACCGCCAAAGCTCGCCCTGCGAATGGATTGTCCAGATGGATTAGCTGCTGCCTGCTGTGAAGCATTGGGAGCCGTCTGCTTAGGATTTTGAGGGGACTGCCGATGGCTAGAGGTCTGCTGGTTAAGCGAAGATGATTCCCCTTGGTAGGCCTCCTGCTGTTTGCTAGCAGAAGGAGACTTCATCTGACCTTGACCAGCCTGTGTAGTTTTGGTACTTTTCTTCGCTTTAGCAGACTCAACTTCCTTCTGGCTCGCCGTCTGCGGTTGCTGATGTTGTTCAGACTGCCAAGCAGGCTCGTCTACTGGCGGTCTCGAAAAAACTGCACCCTTCTTTTGGTCCTTATCTGCTGCATCTTTAGCAGGCTGCTGCTTCTTACCATTAGCTATGACTCCTGCCTTGGCGGCCGCTACAAGTTCGTCCTTAGTTGGTTTTCGGCCATTGACTGACTGAAAAAGCTCTATCCATTCTTTTTGATTCATAACTCACTCATACCTTACTTATTTGATTACCGTCTATTATATCATAGAAAAATTTTGCGTTATAGTTTTGATTTAGGTTTTTCTTTAAAGCCCTTAGTGAATAATGATAGAGACTGCTTACTTACAACAGTGGCATAAATCCCTATAAGTTGTCGTGATTTTAGTGCAAAGCGGCTATGTGATTTTAAACAGACTTTCACAGGTATTTTATAGTATAATGGAGTCTAAGAATATGGAGGTAAGTTATGGCTATTCAATATAAAAAAACAGATGAGCTCGAAAAAATGCTAGAAGACTTCGCATCCTTCCCTGATTTTGAAGGCGGCGATGACCCTAAATCCAAGCAAAAGCAAGATAAACAGGCGGATAAGAAGTAAATCTTATGGCTATTTTTCAGAATTTACCAGACAGTGTCCTTCAATGGTTGGCCATCTTTTTGTCCATTATCATTGAGGCACTGCCTTTTGTCCTTTTAGGATCCATTTTGTCAGGTTTTATTGAAGTCTATCTAACACCGGAGCGGGTTAATAAGTATCTCCCAAAACAGAAATTTTTGAAAATTATTTTTGGGACTTTCATTGGTTTCATTTTCCCATCCTGTGAGTGTGGAATTGTACCTATCATCACCCGTTTCTTGGAAAAGAAGGTTCCCAGCTATACAGCCGTTCCTTTTCTGACAACGGCTCCCATTATTAATCCCATCGTCCTCTTTGCTACCTATTCAGCTTTTGGAAACTCTTTTTATATCTTAAGTTTACGTCTGCTAGGAGCAGTCATCGTGGCGGTCAGTCTGGGAATCTTGCTTGGTTTTTTTGTTGATGATAAAATTTTGAAGGATAACTTTGTTGGTCATGAGCAGGAGGACTTTAGTCAGTTAGGATTCGGACAGAAAATTTTTCGGGCTTTAGCACATGCTGTCGACGAGTTTTTTGACACTGGCCGCTACCTCATCTTTGGCAGCTTGGTCGCTTCCAGCATGCAGATTTACATCTCAACCCGATTGTTGCATACCGTAGGCAGCACACCACTTCTAGCTATTCTCGTTATGATGCTGATGGCTTTTATTCTATCTCTGTGTAGCGAAGCGGATGCTTTTATTGGCGCCAGTCTCCTATCAACCTTTGGAGTCGGACCTGTCTTAGCCTTTTTACTCATTGGACCTATGGTAGACATTAAAAATCTTATGATGATGGTTAAATCTTTCAAGACCAGATTTATCGGACAATTTGTCGGCGTATCCAGCATTGTGATTATTCTGTATTGCTTATTTGTGGGGGTGATATAAATGATTCGCTTTTTAATCTTAGCCGGTTATTTTGAGTTAACCATGTATTTGCAACTCTCCGGCAAGCTCAATCAGTATATCAATGTTCACTACTCCTATTTAGCCTATCTCTCTATGGTACTCTCTTTTATCCTAGCCATCGTGCAGTTGGTCATTTGGATGAAAAATATGAAGCTGCACAGTCATTTGAAGGGTTACTGGGCCAAGTTAACCAGTCCTGTCATACTAGTCTTCCCCGTTGCTGTTGGTTTGTTGGTTCCGACTGTAACTCTTAATTCAACGACCGTATCAGCTAAGGGATACAGCTTCCCTCTGGCGGCTGGCTCGTCTAGAGGAACTAGTGCAGACGGTACTACTGTCCAATATCTGAAACCTGATACGTCAGCCTATTTTACATCCTCAGCTTACGAGGCTGAGATGCAAAAAGAAATACAGCCTTATCTGAAAACAGATGAAATTACGATTACAACTGAGAATTATATGGAAGTCATGGAACTGATTTATCTTTATCCTGATAAATTTGTCGGTAAAAGTGTTCGCTATACTGGTTTTATTTACAATGATCAAAACCAAAAAGATTATCAGTTCCTTTTTCGCTTTGGTATTATTCATTGTATTGCTGACTCTGGTGTTTATGGCCTTTCAACAACTGGTAGTTCCCAACACTTTGCCAACAACACTTGGGTTGAGGCCAAAGGAACAATCCGTATCGAGTATAATCAGACCCTCCAGCAAAGTTTGCCAGTTCTAAACATTGAGGACTGTAAAGAAGTTTCTAAGCCAGAAAATCCTTATGTCTACCGTGTTTTTTGAATAAGCCGCCATCCTATGATATTTTAGTATTAAAATATCATAAAATAACATTTCAAGAGTAAAAAATAACATTTTAGGATTTTCCTATCGTCATATTTTAGTATTTCGCTATACTATTAGTAGGTGTAACATTTATAAATTATAGACTAGGTTACTTTTATTTTTTTTCCAATGTAATCATTCTTTCCTAATTTGACCTTTAAGAGTAATCTAAACTAATAATAAATATTACATCCTAACTACTACTTCTTTACTGTCTCGCTTCTCCAATGAGGCAGTAAAAAAGGTCTGCTTTAAAAGGCAGACTTTTTTTATACTTATCACTGGTCTGATACCGAAAGATAAGAAAGCGAAATTTTGCTGTGATATCTTCTGAAAATAAGGTCAGCGTACATAGCACTGCGCCAGTTAGAGAGGCAGATGACAAGACCGAGAAAAAAACGACTGAGTTTAATATAATAAAAGCAGTCGTTTTTTTCGTACCATCTTATTAAAGTAAGCCTTCTAGAAGTCCCTGCATGAATTCTTCTGAGTGGAACTCCCCAATGTCATCAATCTTCTCACCAAATCCAATAAATTTAACTGGAATATCTAGCTCTTCACGAATAGCTAGGACAACCCCCCCCTTAGCTGTACCGTCAATTTTCGTTAGAACCAAACCAGTTAGAGGGGTGATTTTTGAGAATTCCTTGGCTTGGCTAAGGGCATTCTGTCCTGTTGAAGCATCAAGAGCTAGAAGGGTCTCATGCGGTGCTTCAGGAATAACACGCTTAATAATACGGCCAATTTTTTCTAACTCAGCCATGAGATTATCCTTGTTTTGCAAGCGGCCAGCGGTATCAATCATTAGGATATCAGCTCTTTCCATGACAGCCTTCTGTATCCCATCAAAGACAACACTGGCTGGGTCAGCTTTTTCGGGACCAGTGATAACGGGAACATCAACACGGCGCCCCCATTCAACTAACTGGGCGACAGCACCTGCACGAAAAGTGTCAGCTGCGACTAGCATAACCTTTTTGCCCTCTTGTTTATATTTATAGGCTAGTTTGCCGATAGAAGTGGTTTTACCAACCCCATTGACACCAACAAAGAGCATAACCGTTAGATCTTCCTGAAAGTTGATGGCTTCATTGAATTGCCCATCTTTTTCATAAATATCAACTAATTTTTCAATGACGACACGACGGACATCTTCTGACTTTTTCGCGTTTTCCAACTTCACTTCATAACGCAACTCCTCGGTCAAATTGGTTGCCACCTGTACTCCTACATCTGAAAGAATCAGGAGTTCCTCTAAGTCCTCAAAGAAATCCTCGTCAACACGGCGAAAGTTCGCAAAGAAAGCATTGAGACGAGCACCAAAGCCAGTTCGTGTTTTCTTGAGGCTGCGATTGTACTTTTCTTGCTCACTTTCCTGACTAATTGATGAGGGAGAAGGTCCTGATTGATTGGGGGGAGAAGTAACTTCCTCAGAGACCTGAGTGGCATCTTGGGTAGATTCTCCTGCTTGATGTGGATCAACTACTGTTTCCTGAAAATCAATGTTATCCGCTAGCTGATCGCTCACTCCATTACTATCGGCCACCGGCGAGACAGCTTCATCTTCTTCAAGGGAAGGCTGAAGATCAAGGGGGTTCGTCTTTTCCTGATTCGACAGAGTACTAAATCTCTCATCTTTACCCCCATCTTCACTGCCTTGATCTTCTAGCTCTGCCAAAGCTTCGGAGGTGGCAGCGGTATTTTCAGACAACAGCTCGTTGTCTTGAGCTAGTGAAGATTTCAAGGCATTGTAGTCTGCCATAAAATTTTCGGAACTCAAAACATCCTCAACCCAGTTTGGATCCACATTTTGGCTTTCATCCTGGGGAAGTTGGGTTAAAGCAGACTCATCTTCCACTTGAAGCTTTTCTCCAACCTCAAAGAACTGTGGGCTGTCGGACCTAGTTGTTAGCTCTTTGGTTTCAGAAGATTCAGAAGAAGCTGTTCCCACTTGCTCTAAGGATTCAGACACTTCTGTTGAGGCATAACCTTCCTCTTGCCTGTCTTTTTTTCTGCCAAATAGTCGATCAAATAATCCCATAAATATCTCCTTATTTCTTTAAAATATACTGGTCAATGGCTTCTGCTACACCAGATTCTTCATTTGTTCTTCTTGTGACAACATTAGCTGTCTCCTTAACTTTAGGAATACCGTTAGCCATAGCAACACCTAAGCCTGCCCAAGCTAACATAGATAAGTCGTTTTCTTCATCACCAACAGCCATGACTTGCCTGCGATCTAAATTGAGAAAATCGCAGAGTAGCTGCAGGCCTACCGCTTTATGAACACCCTTGGGCATAATTTCGAGGATGATGTCTCGCGATTTGAAAACTTCATAGCTGTGAGAGAGCGATACTGGTAACTTGGCAATTTGTTGATCTAGATAATCGCTATCACACACGGTCACTATTTTATTATAAACGATGTCTCTAGGCAAGGCAGACAAGCCTGAAATTTCCACAAAGGTTAAGAGGGGATTAGCTTTGTGGTACTGAGATTTATGCCCTTGACTGGGGATGCTATAAACAAGGCCGTCACTGAGAATATCTACGGGAAGACCGAGTGGCTCTAGGATGCTATGAATTTTTTCAACATCTGTAAATGCTAATTCATGTTTAGCTAAAATATCACCTGTATTACGCTGAACTAGCCCGCCGTTGAAGGTGATACTATAATCATCTGAATTAATTAGCCCTAGTTCCTCTAGGAGGTTACCGATAGCAGGGAGAGGGCGACCCGTAGTAATCACAACCTTTATCCCTTGCAGATGTGCTTCTCTTAAGGCTCTGCGGTTTTCAGAGCTGATTTCCTTCTTGCTGTTGAATAGGGTACCATCCAAGTCCAAAGCTAATAGTTTAATATCCGACATTTATTTGACTAATCCTTCCATATAAGCAATAACCGATTCTTCATTGCAGTGACCAATAATAGCATTGGAGATGGCCTTGATTTCCTGACGGGCATTCGCTGGAGCAATGGCTGTTCCAGCATATGTCATCATTTGGTAATCATTCATATTGTCACCAAAAGCCAAAACCTGCTCTGCCTGTAAGCCTAACTGCTGACACATCGCCCTCAGACCTGTTGACTTATCAACATTAGAAAGAACGATATCCAGAGACTGGAAACCTGTTGTCATAGCAGTTGCGCCGTGCAAAGTTTCATTGAGCCAAGCTTCACGCTCATGGATTGTTTTTTCTGTAAAATTGACTGTAATTTTGAAAATATCATCATCAAGGGCAGAGAAATCCGACACACGTTGAACATTTTCATAATAGTATTTGGCAAAGGTAACATATCTATTAGGCGCTTTCTCAGACGTATAAGCCCCTTTGCGGCCCGATAAAAGAAAACCACTTAGGTCAGGAAGTTTTTCAATTAGTTGAATAATAGCAAGATAGAAATCCTTATCCATCTGGGCTTCGAATAGAATCTCATCTTGATACTGAACAAAGGAGCCATTTTCAGCTACAAAGGCGATGTCCTTTTCAAATCCTTCAAAAACCTTTTCTAAGGCCAACATGGCACGTCCACTGGCTACAGTAAAAAGAATATTTTGTTCTCTAAATTTTGGTAACAGGCGGTGCAGACGCTCTTTATCAAATCCTCGATCGTCCCGCAAAAAGGTTCCATCCATATCTGTTGCAACTAATTTAAAATCTGGCACAATACTCTCCTATTTTAAGAATTACTTATAGTTATTGTAGCAGAATTTCTAGGTTTTTTCTGATTTTTAATTACTGGTATTCTAATACCTATACTTAAAAAAGCAGGATCATCTTTCAATCCTGCTTCTGTTAATATTAGCCAATATTTTCCCACTGCCAGTTTTGGACTTCTGGGATATCATCACCATGTTCACGAATATAGGCGGTGTGATAGACTAGTTTGTCTGCCATCTCTTGGGCAAAACCTTGGGCTTTATCACCAAGGACAGCTTGGGCTGCCTCTTTAGCGATATGGAAGCGATCCATTTCAGACATGACTCGCATATCAAATGGCGTTGTAATGTCCCCATTTTCACGGTAACCATGGATGTAAACCTTGTGATTGTCGCGGTTAAAGAAGAGATCGCGAATTTGGCCTTCATAACCGTGATAAGCAAAGACGATCGGCTTATCTATAGTGAAGAGTTTGTTAAAGGCTTCATCAGACAAGCCACGCGGATCAACCTTAGGTGAGCGGAGTTTTAAGATATCTACAACATTGATAAAGCGAATTTTCACTTCTGGAAAAGCCTTGTGAAGAAGCGAAATTCCTGCTAACACCTCTAGATTAGGTTCAGTACCTGCAGCTGCAAAGACAATGTCAGGTTCTCCGTCGTGGTCATTAGAAGCCCAGTCAATGACCTTGTAACCTTCCTTGACTAACTCTTGCGCTTCCGCAACAGAGTAAAACTGTGGACGCGGGTGCTTTGAAGTGACAATGACATTGACCTTATCTTCATCAGCTAAGGCGTATTCCATGACTGCAAAGAGGGAGTTAGAATCGGCTGGTAGGTATTCACGAACGTATTCAGGCGTCTTCTCAGCCAAATGAGTCAGCAATCCCGGATCTTGGTGGGTATAGCCATTGTGGTCTTGTTGGAAGACGGTCGATGTGGCAATCAAGTTGAGAGATGGATAATTTTTACGCCAATCCGTATGGGTCTTGGATTTTCGTAGCCATTTGAAGTGCTGGGTGATCATAGAATCAACCACTCGCAGGAAGGATTCATAAGAAGCAAAGAAACCATGACGACCGGTCAAAACATAACCTTCTAAGAAACCTTCTGCTTGATGCTCAGAGAGCTGGGAATCAATAACACGGCCCACAGGTGAAATCCATTCATCATAGGATTTGTCACGAGGGGCCAGCCATTGGCGATTAGTCGCTGTAAAGACATTATTTAAGCGGTTGGACTTGGTTTCGTCTGGCCCGAAGATACGGAAATTGTCAGGATTGGCCTTGACTAAATCAGCAGCATACTTACCAAATTCAATCATGTCTTGCTTCATGACACTGCCAGGTTTTGACGTATCAATGGCATGCTTGCGCCAATCTGCCAAATCAAGTTTTTTGACAACCCCCGCATTGGTGATAGGGTTCATGGACATGCGACGATTGCCCTTGGGCGAAATCACACGAATTTCCTCTCTGACATAGCCCTTTTCATCAAAAAGTTCCTCTGGACGATAGGACTTGAGCCAATCTATCAGGACATCAATATTTTCCATGTGCCCAGCTTCAACAGGAATAGGAACCTGATGAGCTCGGAACCCGCCTTCAATCGGTTCACCGTTCCATTCTTTAGGACCAGTCCAGCCTTTAGGTGTTCGTACAATAAGAACAGGCCATTGGGCTTGCTGAGCTTCCTCGGCTGATTTCTGGCGGGCCTGAGTTTGAATGGCCTTGATTTTCTCAATAACCTTATCCAAAGTTTCAGCCATTTGACTATGAATGATTTCAGGATCATTTCCTTCGACAAAATAGGGTTCCCAGCCTAGTCCTTTGAAAAGATGGGTTAATGCTTCGTCCGTCTTACGGGATAAAATAGTTGGATTATGAATTTTACCGCCATTAAGATAAAGAATCGGTAAAACAGCCCCATCATTGACTGGGTTAATAAAGGTATTGGAGAACCAGCCAGCATTGAGCGGACCTGTCTCTGCTTCTCCATCACCGATGACTGTCGCTGCAATGACATCGGGATTATCCAAAACAGCCCCTGTAGCATGCGACAGAGCATAACCTAACTCACCACCTTCGTGGATAGAGCCTGGTGTTTCAGGTGCTGCATGAGAGGCAATGCCGCCAGGAAATGAGAAAATTTTACAAAGCTGTTTAAGGCCATCTTCATCCTGAGTAATATTGGGGTAGCGCTCGGTGTAAGAACCATCAATATAAGAGTTAGACACCATGACCTGACCGCCGTGACCGGGACCTTCAATGTAAAACATGTCCAAATCATACTTATTGATAACACGATTGAGGTGGGCATAGATAAAATTTTGTCCAGCAATAGTCCCCCAGTGGCCGATAGGATGGACCTTGACATCCTCTTTACTTACTTCACGACGAAGCAGAGGATTATCTTTTAGGTACATCTGAGCCACGGAAATATAGTTGGCCGCCCGCCACCAAGCATCGACTTTAGCAAGGTAACCCTTGCTATCAAATTTTGTCATAGTATCACTTCTTTCTATTTAGTAACTAACTAGTTCATATAACTTGAGCTTAGCTCTTTATATTGGATTTTTTCTTACTAATAAAAGAGGAGCTGAGACTCTTGTCTCAGTCCCATCTAAAGTCAAGTTTTTTCTTGATTATCTAGGATTTTCAAAGGGTCACATCAAAGCAGAGCCTTGAATTGAATATTGGAATCATGTTCGAAACAGTCATCGAAACCGCGTGGGTGATGGTATTCGATCCTATCCTTATCCTGCGGATAGGTATATTTGCCGCCGACTTCCCAAATAAATGGATGGAATTGATACTGCAGCCGTTCTTTACGCATCTTCCAGAGGGCTAAGATTTCATCGGTTGATGCCATGAAGTTAGACCAGATATCGTAGTGAACTGGGATGATAACTTTAGCACGCAGATTTTCAGCCATGCGTAAAAGATCAATAGAGGTCATCTTATCTTGGATACCAACTGGATTGTCCCCATAGTTATTAATAGCAACATCGATGTTGAAATCCTTACCGTGTTTAGCAAAATAATTCGAGAAGTGCGAATCTGCACCGTGATAAATCGTTCCACCAGGAGTTTCAAAGACATAGTTGACAGCCTTACGAGCCATTTCTTCGTCTGTTACAGCCAGACCTTTTAATTCGCCATCTTGCTGGTTTGCTCCTTCAACCGGTAGGGTTACCAAGCAGGTCCGATCAAAAGATTCAACAGCTGTTACCTTGATGTCTTTAAATTCAAAAGATTCGCCCGGTTTGATGATAATGATACGATCTTCGGGAACGCCCCATTTTTTCCAAATTTCACCGCATTCATAAGGACCGACAAATTTAACATGATCCAATTTAGGATTATTGACAATAGCTGCAGCCGTATTGATATCGATATGGTCGCTGTGGAAATGAGAAACGAGGTAGTAGTCTAATTCATTGATGGCAAAGGGGTCAATAACCATGGGTTGCACGCGCAGGTTGGGCTGCAATTTGCGCACACCGGCCATATTAGCCATCTGGTGACCGCGTACCATATCCTTTACCTGTTTCGTGTGTTTACCGCGGTTTGACCACAAATCCATGACAACATTGGCACCGCCCGGTGTCTTGATCCAGACACCGCAGTTACCCAGCCACCACATAGCAAAGTTGCCTTCTGGGACCACCTCTTCTTCAATTTCTTCATTGAGCCAAGTTCCCCATTCTGGAAAAGTCGAAAGAATCCAAGACTCACGTGTAATATCCTTTACATTGGCCATTTTAATACCTCCAAAAAATAGTTTTCTTATAATCTCAGTATACTATTGGGTATAACTGGACAAAAGACCAAGTCTCACACTTTTTTGTGTTCAAAACTAGGCTGTCGATTGGGGAAACCTCATATATTTTTAACATCTTTCAGTAACTCCTGATAAAAGATCTTTTCTATCTCTTTGACCAGAGCATAGGCATCCTTGGTATCCTTCACATAGGGATGAACAGAGGCCCGCAAAGTCTCCTCAAGGCTGCTGTCTTTCTCGTGTTCTCCTCGAATAAAGCGGATCATCCTGACACTGTCCTCATCCGTTAGGATAGCGTGCACCTGCAAGACTGGTACTGGTGACTCTAAAACTGTTGAATCCGTAGTCGTGATGACAAAGCTTGATGTTAACAGATCATGAATGCTATGAAACTGCTCTGATGTAAAGACGGCCTCAATTTGAGTATGAGGAAGTAACCGCTGGCACTGGCACAGGAAGAATCTTTGGACACCGACACCATCATCACAGACCAAGGTTACTCTGACTTTATCAAACCGCGCTTCAGTCTGGTTTTCCCTTTCCAATTCTCCGCCCAGATGAACGGTTAAATAGGCGATATCATCGTCTGTCAAGCTAATAATCCACGCCCTTTCTAAAATATCTGCACAGGATTTTGTCTGGGCAAAGAGTTGCCCGTAGGTCGCTTTTATCTGCTTGGTCAAAGGATTAATGGAAGGAATATTAAAGGTTTTCCGATAAAGCATCGATTTACAATGGGCAACTAATTGGTCTAGAAGCAGCTCCCTGTGCTCAAAGCCATCATAATAATAGAGAGTTTCAAATTTTTTTAGAAATAGATCCAGCTGCTGGCGCATATCATCATAATCATGGCTGTCCGCATGTTCATCACGATCCTTGCGAAAAGACAGAATTAAAAGAGCTACAATGGATTTTTCCAATTCATCCAACCGAAGATTAAAGGTCTGATAAACCCCATCTGCTAAATCTTGCACCAAACTGTACTCCTTACGCTCCCGAGCTAGGGTAAACTCACGTTTGAAGGCAAGTTTATCCTCCTTAGATAAGACCATGTTGCGATAAGCACTTAGTAAATAGGGGAGAGCCCTAGCCATAAACTGACGATCGTAGCGATTGACTTTTTTTCCCAATTTGTCGCTCAGTCTTTCTACCTGCTCACTTAAATAATCACGCATTTTTTCAGAAAAATAAAGATTATTGGGCGAATATTCCTTAATTTTTAGGTAAACAATATCCTTGAAGGCCTCACTACCTTTATAAATAATGGTTTGCAAGAGTTTGTAGG
Organism: Streptococcus sp. ELY_137; assembly: GCF_058314515.1. Taxonomy (NCBI): domain Bacteria; kingdom Bacillati; phylum Bacillota; class Bacilli; order Lactobacillales; family Streptococcaceae; genus Streptococcus; species Streptococcus sp. ELY_137. The sequence continues at coordinate 51,196 of NZ_JBZFUL010000005.1, read as the reverse complement.
AAAATTGGATTTTGATCAGGGCTGGGCAGGCCAAAAAGTACCCTTCTGATTTGCTCACTTGAAGATTAATTCCAAAGGTATCATCCGCTAATTGCTGCCGTATTTCTTGGAGGTCATTTAGAACTGTATTGCGAGAAACGTCGGTCAAACTCATTATTCTATCAATTGTTACTCGGACTGATGCTACACTGATATAGAGCAGTATCAGCTGCTGGCGCTCTTCTACACTCATGACATAAGAGTAATCATCCAGTCGGCTCATTAAATCACGGCAGGCCATTTTTTGTTGGGCATTCAATACGATACCGATCCTAGGATAGGACACAATTTTATCTACTCCAAAGGGCAGAGCCTCATTGATTTTATTAAGATGGTAATAAATTTTTCTCCGAGACTGATTCAAAGCCTTTGATATGCCCATAATCGTTTCTGGCTCTTCCAGCTTTAGTAAATAATTGAGCAGGGCATAGCTTCGTTTATCTAAAAAAATCACTTTTTTCTCCTCTCATCGTTTGCGAGGATATTAATACTTAAGAGTATAAGAAACTCCTATAAAGTAGATGAATCCCACAGAGTCTCTAAAAACCCTAAGAAATCTTTCTTGTCTAATAGGTTTTTATCCTGAATTCCCTTTCTAAACAAAAAGGAAATTAGCCTTTCTTGTTTTTAATCAAGGCCAATGAGCCAATTCACATCACGCCTAAGCCCCTCAGAAGTTGATGGGTACTCTAAAGCCAGATATTCTAAAGAAGGAAAAGCTTCTATAAGCCGACGGATATCCAACTCACCTTCAAATAGACTGACGCTCAGCTGAGGCTTATTATTGACCAGCTTATAATTCTTGCAGTGAAGATAGGTAGTAACTGAAGCTAAAGCTTCTTTAGCCTCTTCAATGGATTCATGAACCCAGGCCCAATTGCCCGTATCAAACACGAAACTAATAGGCAAGGCCGCAGCCCCTATCATATTCATCGTGTGTTGACAGTTGGCTAGACTGGCATGACAAGGTGTTTGATTATTTTCCACCCGTATACCGGTCTCATCAAGAGGGAAAGCTGATAATTTTTTTAACTCTTGACCAGTGACCCCCTGACTGTCACCTGTATTTAACTTGATAAAAGGAGCTGCTAAAACCCTTGCTTCCTCAAAAAGATCGGGCAGTAAAGGGTTAACTTTGCTGTTGACGAACAAATCTTCATTAACACTGTAAAATAGCGATATTCCGTAGCTATCAGCTTTTTTCTTTAATCCAGAAAGCTCAGTCTTTCTATCATTAATAAATTCACGTCGGACTTCAAAGCTTCTAAATCCTAAATCATGAACATCTGCAAGCAATTCTTCCTGAGTCTTACCAGCCTGTAAGTCCTTTAAAAAGGCGATACTGTTAATGATAATATCCTCTTTTTTCATGCTAACTCCTTTTGGCTAATTCATTAAGATTCTCCAGAGCAATTAATGATTCCCAGTTTGGCTGCATAGCCTTAATTAGACTCTGGTAGACGCGATATTTTTCTTCATAGCAGGCATGCTCTGCCTCAGATGGGGCAAAGTAATCTTTAGGTTTCACCATCTTGCAGCAGGCTTCGCCTAAACTCAAACCTTCAATTGCCTGCAAACAGGCGATCGCACCTCCTAGGGCACCCAACTCACTCCCTTCAACAGTTTCGATGGGAATGGCCAGACCATCTGCAAAAATCTGCATCCAGGCTTTTGAATTAGTAGCGCCACCTGATAGTCTGATCTTTTTTGGCTTGCGCCCCCTTGTTTTTACAAGTTGATCGATATGCTGTTTGTGTGCAAATACAATCCCTTCATAAACAGCACGGATCAGATGAGACTTGGTGGTCGTTGAACTTAAGCCAAAAAAACTGGCTCTGGCTTCCTGACCGAGATTGCTGCCGTAAAGAAAGGGGAAAAATAAGACAGGGGTGTAGGAAGCATTGGTCTCTTGCAGAAAAACTTCTAGGTTATCGTAGATCGAACCACCTTCCTGCTGACTATTTTTGATTTCTTCGGCCATCAGCATTTTAAGAACCGCATCAAGATTACCTGCAGATGTTGGACTGCTGGCTTCAACTAAAAAATCACGGTTAGGAAAGTAGGAATTCATATGACCGCTGACTTGGTCAGCCGCTGTTTTGCTGGAATAGGTATTGATATTCCACGTCCCTGAAATCACGCTAAAAACATCGTTGTCTAAGACACCTGAGCCAATAGCACAAGCATCAATATCAAATAAACCGCCAATAACAGGAGTTCCCTCAATCAGACCAGTCATTTGAGCAGCATCCCTGCTGACGCCACCTACAACTTGAGCATAATCAACAAGAGGGGGGAGGGCAGAACTCATCTCAGGTATGCCAAAAAAGTCTAAAATGGCTTCATCATAGGTCCCAGTTTTAAAATTAATCCAGTGATTTCCCGAAGCATCCCCGTACTCCTGGTTGATCTTATCGGTCAATTTAAAGCGGACAAAATCTTTAGCAGATAAGATGGCGCCAATTTCCTGATAAAGCTCTGATTCATGTTCCTTTAACCACCGTAAAAGAATGGGATTCTGGACACTAACCATATGCTGCTGGGTCAAGGGCCAAATTTCTGATACACGCTGCTCAAATTCCCGGCCTAAGGCTACAGCTCGGTTATCTGTCGAAAGAATACCGCGTTTAAAAGGATGTCCTTTTTTATCTAGTAGATAGAGTCCCTTGCCATGTCCGATACAGGCAACTGCTGAAATAAGCTGACTGTTAATGCCAGATTTTTCAATAACCTTCCTAGTAGCATGGCTGATGGCTTGCCAAGTTGCTTCCAGATCAACTTCTCTGTAACCCGGTTTATTTTCGATACGCAATGTTTCAAAAGATGAGACAGCTAATTGCTGGCCATTTTCATCAAATATGACAGATTTTGTATTGGTACCACCGTAATCAATGCTTAAAAAATATCGCATGATGTTACCTCCTATAAAAATAAATAGAGCTGAGAAATCTTCCCAGCTCTATTGCCTATAAATTCAAGTCTTTAGTAGCTGGATCAAAAGCCTCGTGATTAGCCTTGACAAATTCTGGCTTAAAGTAAACACGTTCAGCATTGTTATAGAGAACATCTTCTAATTCTTCCCGCGTAAAAAGATCGGTATGTTCCAGCCACGTTGCCAGCTCCTCATAAGTGTTAAAAGTAGCTGACCAAGGAGAATCCGTTCCCCAAATAATGCGCTTAGCACCGAGAATTTCTTTGGCAATTTGCACATTCTTCTTCGATTTTGGAAAAGGAAATTTATCGGGCCTGTCAATATCCTGAATAGCTGATATATCGGTGTAAATATTCTCTAGATCTTTCCAGCTGCTAATTTCCGCGCGCAGGCGGTTTGGATTATCTGCATGCGGAAAAGAAAGATGGCAGATAACAAAATCAAGGCTGGGGTAAACGCGCGCCAAGTTGGCAATAGCATCCGGCTGATGACTGATTTGGTCCCAGTTACCGTAATCAACAGTTATGACAAAGCCAGGATAATCAAGCAAGTAGGTCATAATCTTGCTGACATGCGGGTCTGAATCCAACCGAAAAGGGGTCTTGAGGCCGCGATAGCCATGGATACCTCCACCCTGACTGATTTCAAGTTTGAGTGCTCTGAAGCCTAGCTCTTCAACATGACGCTGTACAATTTCTATTGCATTATCTGCAAAAGGGTCTACCGAAAAAGCCCCTGTAAACCGTTGAGGGTATTTCTTAATGGTCTGGTAGGTGTAATAATTCTGATAACCGTTGAGGTGCCCCTGCAAAATCACAGCCTTTTCCACATCATTAGCATCCATATAATCCAGTAGCGATTCTGCTGGAAAATTTTTATCTCCATGATTATCTTCAATCAATTTAATAACTTCACCATCGTCCCAAATGGCATAGCCGCCGCCAAGGGCATTCAAACGACCTTTTCCGTTAAAGCCAGCGATAGCATCCACAATATGAGCGTGTCCATCAATTTTTTTCATAGTTTTTTCCTCCATTAGCTTGTTCATCAGTCCTCACTGAGAACGATTTTTTCAGAACTTCCTTCAAAACCACTATTTTTATCTGCCATCTTATTAAGGTAGGTGTAGATAGAGTCACGGCGTGTCCGTAACAAAAGCAGAGCGATAAGGTAAATTATAATAGTTAAGCCTATCCAAAGCGGATTCCCAGATACCCAGGCTATAAAAATTAAGGTTGTCAAAGGATGAGCCAAAAGGTTAAAACTCATAATAATAGCCACGCCAGCTGGTAATAAGGAGGCGTTGTTTTGCTGTACAGCTTGGGTATAAATTGGCCCAAGATAGGAGGCCGCATAGAGACCTAGGGAGAACCAAATAATGCCATTTAAAATTGTTTTTAAAATATTTCCTTTAGTGATGGCTACCATAGACTCCACCATAAAGGGTATAGCAATCAAATCAACAACTGGCAGAGCTCGATTTCCCGGCAATAGAAGGGAAACAAGTACCATGATAGGAACAAGAATCAGGCCAGATATAATGGTTGCCGGCTCACCATAGCCGACACCATCATCGACTGCAATAAACCACCGTTTCTTATTGACTGCTGCGACTTCTGCTTCACTTTCCTTCTTCTTATTGTGTTCAACGGCTTGGGCAAGAGGTGCAAAGGCTTGAGCAAAAACTCCGGTAATCAAGGGAAAAATCGTCATAACAGCTGCTAGAGCTACTGCAAATTGGAGAATGCCGCCCCAAGCCTTAATATCTCCTAGGTGGCTAATACTGCCTAACACACCGATAATCAGACCTAGGATAAAGCCAAGGGTCATTGGTTCACCAAAGATACCTAATTTGGCCTTTAGAGAATCTGGGTTGAGCTTAACCTTGCTCAATCCCAGAGCATTCCACAAGGGATCCAAAAGAAGAGCAGGTACCAGGGTTTCAATATTATGGATGGAGTTCACAGTCGCATTCTTAATCCCAAAATAATCGGACCAGCGGTCAGCTACAGTTTCTGATAGGATTAAGGAGTAGAGGAGAACAAAAACCATAAAGGCAAAGGAAAGAAGGAAATTATGGGTCACTTGATAGGCTAGCGTCCCCCAAATCATATAACCAAAGTTGTTCCAGAGGTTAGCTGGGGTAAAGACGCGTGTAATCCCCAGCAAAAAGATGACCAGTTCAATTACTAATCCAATGACAAAAAATGATAAACCAATCGTTGAAGAAAAAGCGGTCAGAGACCCTGTCTGCCAGCCAATATCAACAATGGGCAGATTCAGACCAGTTGATTCAACCATGGCTTTGATATACTTAGTGACAAGGGGGGAAAAAGAGGAAATGATCCAGCTGAATCCTGTTAGACCGACACCTGCACGCAGGGCACTGAATAAAGCCTTCTTGGCATTAACCTTTAGGCATAAACTAACAATAAAAATCATCACAGGAACAACAACTGATGCTCCAAAAGCATCAAAAAAATTGTGCAGAGCTTCTAACATAAGATAACCTCATCTCCTTAGGTAAGTTTCCGTTATTATCTATTAAAATATAGCTGGGCCTGCGCTATCGGCTGTAGCGGGGGATTTTTAACACAAGGAGAAGAAATCTTGTACTCTTAAAACTCTCTTTTCCCCTTAGCTCATACCACAGAAGCCCCTTTTGCAAACAACCGTCAATAGCGAAATAGATGAGCACAGCTAATCTTGATCTAAGAATTATTTATTAACAACGTTGATAGGATGTCCAGCATAAAAGGAACGAATATTTTCTGCCGCTTCTTCTGCCAAAGTCCGACGTCCCTCAACAGTACCTGTGCCCGCATGAGGAGCCATCATAACATTATCCAGAGCACGCAGTTTTTCTGAAACATGCGGTTCAAACTCAAAAACATCCAGACCGGCACCGGCAATCTCTCCTTTTTCCAGCGCTTCTACCAAATCTGCTTCTGACACAATCGGGCCGCGCGCAGCATTAACAAGATAGCTGCGATTCTTCATAGCCTTGAAAACTTCTCTATTAAACTTATGTTTAGTTGACGGCAGGAAGGGAGCATGAATGGTAATAACATCTGCTGTCCCAACCAGTTCATTAAAGTCAGCATAAGTAACACCAAGTTCTTTTTCCTTTTCGTCTGATAAGCGGTAGGCATCATTATAGATGACTTTCATTCCAAAAGCCTGCGCCAGTTTGGCGACAGTCGATCCGATTCGGCCAAACCCATAAACCCCTAATGTTGCCCCTTCAAGCGTTAGACCTTGGTAGCGGCGTTCACTGGGATCAATCCATTCTCCATTGCGGACAATCTTATCATAAAAGGCCAGACGTTTAACAGCTGATAAAATCAAAGCAAAAGTCATCTCAGCAGTTGGAACTCGAACGGCTTGGGGGGAATTCGCTACCACAATCCCCTTTTCCTTAGCATAAGCGATATCAACATGATCAAAACCGACGGCATTCAAAGAGATGATGTCTAAGTTTTTACCAGCATCAAGCATTTCTCTATCGCCCTTTTGCCCCATCAGTAACCAGCCATCATATTCGGGCAAATGCTCCAGCACATACTCGCGTGAGAAGGGTTCGCCATCTGAATAAGTTACATCGAAATTTTCAAAAAGTTTTGTTAACCCCTCTTTAGGAACGATACCTGTTACAAGAATTTTTTTCTTTATCATATTTCTACTCCATTCTTATATTTTGATAAATTTGGTAAGACATTTCTTTGTTGTAAGCGTAGGTGAGCAGACAATCCAAAATAAATGGAGAGTACGCTAACCCCAGATAAGCTTTCGCAAAAGCCATGGCACTCATTTCACTTAAGGAAATGAAGGTCGTCTGATAACGATACCCCAGAAGGGACCATAAAACCATTTTTTTCGTTTTTGTAATCACTGATGCTGCATCTTTAAATTCTAAATAGTGGAAATATTCATGAGCAATCAGCAGCTGCTTAAGTGCTTTTTCTGAAAAGTCATGCTGGTATTTGGTTCCACTCACCAAATTTAAAAACTTATCAATACTGTCCTGAAAAACTGTGATTTTATTGGGTTCTACATACTGGGCAAAAATAAGATAGCTACCGCCATTCGGTCTAGGTGGATTGGTATAAATAATCCCTTCTCTTTCCAATAAGACAGAAAGATTAGGGGCTTCTTTTTTAACACTTTCAGCATAATCAGAACCCCAGATGACAGCTTCAGCAATCAGTTCTGCCTTCAGTTCTTCTGTCATACGCCCATAAACAGGATCTGCTTTTAGGGCATCCTGATAAAATTTTTCTTCTGGAATCGCCATAACCAATTCCACAAAGGTCTCAAAGTCTGGTACACTCGCAGCGTCTGTTGCCTCCGGTTTAGGAGGAGCCTGCGAATTAGGAAAGAAAATTTTCTTGATATTCATATTCATCATAATTGTGTTTTAACCGCCACTAAGATAACTTTTTCGTCAGGATCCAGCATGTCCATTTCAACAGACATTAAAAGGAGAATTTGCTCAAAATCCATACTGCCATTGAAGTCCATGATTCTTGGACCGACACAGATATAAAAGTCCGGCCGCAAAACGCTGTCTGTCGTGAAGACGGCCAATTTTTCATAAAAATCTGCAACAGCCTCCTGATAATCTTTTACCTGGATCTCTACTGCTGTTCCTGAACTGCTTTGAACTTTAATAAAGCCTTTGGTGTCCAAAATACGAATAGCCTCATCACCGTCTGTTCGGCCAATAATCTTAAAGAACTCACCATCCAGTCTCATAGCAGCCTTTTCTGCTGGCACGCCCATATCTTCGGCTGCTAAGGCTATCAATTCTTCTTGTGTCGCAGCAGATAGGAGATCCATGGATTTAACTTCTGTAGAACCCAAAGCTATGGCTGTTAATTTCGACGTTTGGGAATCAATTTCTACGTGCACCTCAACTGTCGCTGGTGCCGCCCCGCTTTCAACAGCCCTGTCAATGGCTTCTTGCCGAATAGAGCGGATATCCTCAGGTGTTGGATTGGGAACTACCCGTTCTACAGCATCGCGAACCAAGGAAAGAGCTACCCCAATAGAAGAAATAACTTCCGCATTTTCTGGAATTTTATATTTGATGTCCATCTTATCAGCGCAGTAACCTATCAGTGAAGCTGCTCCGCCGCCGACACCAATCAAGGAAATTTGGTCATGCCCCAGCTTGTATTTTTCCGCCAACTCCATAATGACAGGTTCAATCTTCTCATAAGCTTTATGCAGTATTTGTTCAGCCAGCTCTTCAACACTAGTTCCTATGTAATCGGCCACAGGTTTCATGGCTAAACGGGCTGCCTCAACATTTCCATAAGAAAACTCATCAGGACTAACTAAGCCTAAAACATTGGCAGCACAGCTATTAGTAATGGTCAGATAAGAACCATCCTTTAGGCGGAGCCGGACATAATCTTCCGGATCTCCATCCTTAGGCTGGAATAAATCCAATTCACAATCTTCTAGGCGCTCTGTTTCCGAAAAAACAGCATAATCCAAACCAGCGATATGGGCACTGCGGGGCCCGACATCTACTACACCATCCTTGGACACACGTACCATACTGCCTCCAGCAACACCCAAGACACGGACATCTAAGGAGCTGATATAGGTCTTATGACCGCCAACAATAGAATAATCAACCGCCGGCCGGCCATTTTTTATGACGCCGATATTAACAGAGGTTCCGCCAACTTCAAAATAAACTCCATTTGAAGCCCGTAAGTACATCAGTGCCCCCATGACACTGGCTGCAGGACCCGATAACATCGTAAGAACAGGCCGTTTTTTCATTTCTGAAATGTCCATGATACCGCCATCACCGCGCATAATCATCAAGGGCACTTCAACACCAGCATTGTGGACGCTTGTTTCTGTCTGCCTAGCAGTATCCAGCATTTTGGGCAGGATACTGCCGTTAATAGCCGCTGTCCGTGTCCGACGAGTCAAACCGTACAATTTGGTGATTTCAGACGCTGTACTTGCCATTAACCCCCGGCTCTCAGCTTCACCTAAAATATTTTGTTCAGGGGTGGCATCGTCAACCCCGAAAGCAGAGGAAGCTATGATCACCTGAGCACCTTGTGCTTCTAAGCTATCCAGTTTTTTATTAACCTTTTCTTGGGTGAATTCCCTTCCCGGCAGAAACTCATTAACAATCCTGATGTAGCGCCCCGTTCCTAAATCAATATCATCAAGATGAGTCTGGCGCTTAGCCAAAAATGATTCAAAGAAACCGCCGGCAGTTCCCAGTACGCCGACCTTAGCTACATCTCCTTCCAATAGCGCGTTAGTTGCTTGAGTCGTACTGTGGGCCACAAACACAACATCTTCTGGAGAGATATTATTTTCCTGCATACAGTTGACAAAGGAAGTGACGACACCAGTGGCTACACCAAATTCATCATCATGGGTTGTTTTTACGGAGGACTTTCCAATGATCTCGTGCGTATCATTATCAATGGCTACCGCTTTGGTATGGGTGCCGCCAACATCAATTCCCATTCTTACTTTTCTACCTGACATAACCTATCCCCCTTTAACCGAACATAAAGTAGGTAACCATAGCTAAAATAGCACTGATGACCCAACCGCTAGGGATACTAATCTTAAGGAAGTCTTTAGTCGTTACCTTGGTATAGTTGATACCCCAAATAATCCAAGACTGAGTAATACAAGATGAAATATTCATCGTAATCGTTGGCGTATACATCAAAGGGAAGAGCAGATTTGTACTAAAACCAATACTTTTTAGTATGCCTAAAGTCGCAGCTCCTGCACCAGCCAGTGTAAACGGTCCTCTAAATAAGCCCAAAGGTGCTAGAATGGCAAAAGCTAGACAAATAATAAGGGTAGAGTGAGGAATAACCCCTCCTAACAAAGCATTAAAGTAGGGAACAGCTAGCTCTGAGGCCTTATTAAACATGGGAATAATCAGCATGAAGCCGACCAAGGGAGCTGTGTCAATAACCCCATCATAGAAGGTTTTATTGAAGATATCGCCAGTTGCCTTGAAGCTCTTGAGATAGCCGCAGATTGCCAGGGCATAAAAACTAGCAATAAGGAAACCAAGAATAACTGGAACTTGAAAGCCAATTGCCAATACAACCGGAATAAATGGTGTCAGCAGAGCCAAAGCCGGTACCCTGTCTTCTTGTTCTTTAGCAGGTGTTTTGGCAGCCCAGGCGTGAACGCGTTTCTTTCGGTTTGCAAAAATGACAATAATCATAATAGCGATTATCAGCTGAATGGCTAAGGCGATGAATCCCCAATGTAAGTAAGTTGCATTGTAGAAATAAGTTTGTTCACCCTTAGGACCTAGATAGAAAGCTTGGTACTGATTGAAGATCAAAGGGTTGATGTAGAGTCCTGATCCAATAGAGAGCATAAAAGCAACTAAGGAAAAAGTCTTAGGGACACCTAGAGTCAGCATAATCGGCAGTACGATAACACCGATAGCAACAACAGCACCTGCACCGAACATACTGGTAAAGATGGCTGTTGTTACTGCCAAGAGTAAGGTTGCTGTTATGGCAGGTTTATCGCCGCCCAACTCAACAGTTTTTTTGATAATCGATGATGCAATGCCGGTTTGTAGCATAACACGGCCAAACCATGCACCAAAGCAGAAGTTAACTAAGACTGGTCCCCAGCCTTCCGGCCCTGCTTGAAAGACATTGGTTAAAACATCTTTAAAAGACATTGTGACAACATCTTTGTTATCGGCGATAAACTGAGGATCCTTGACCAATATATTGCCAATTAAAGGAATAACGGTCCATAGAATAGCCATAATCAGCATACCAATCATCAGATTACCGCCTTTGACAGCATAAACAACTAGTCCTAGAAAAACCAGTAATAATAAAATTCCCATTAGCGTTTGAATCATGGTTCATCTCCTTTATTAAGATACGGCAGAGGTTTGTTCCCTAAGTACTGAGCACTTGGAAACAAACGAGGTTGAGACAAAAGTCCTGTTTAATATTAGCTACTTTAGCTAGAACAGTTTGACGCAGTAATTGATAAGATAGGATTCGTAGATAAGTATCCTACTTGGATACTATCCGTCCACAATTTGGAGAAATTCTCCTTTCTGAAGCAACTGTAAAGCTTTACCAACTGCTTGGTAATCTGCTAGACTAACACTTTCTATACGTGGTCTGTCACCTCCTGTAAAACACGAACTAGGCTCTTAGAAAGATATCTGGTATAAAGCCACTTCATGGCGTCCATTGTTAGCAGAAAAAATGTAATTTCTACTGTTTTTTTCAAAAGCTAAGCAGTTACTTGAAGAGGCGCCCGAGTCAATCAGTTCCATCTGAATTTTATCGTCGACCTTTCGGTAGAGCATTAAATCAGCCTGATCAGATCGCCATCCAAATACAAACACTGGCTGTCCATCTAAATAGCCTGACCAGATCGAATGCCCAAAAGGAGTCTTTTGGGGATGATGAAAAATTTCTGCTGTAAAGTCATTATTCAAAACTCGCAATTTATCACCATGAAATGCTTGGATGATAACATTTTCTTTAACGCCGTTACTGTCCAAATCAATCTGGACGATATCGCTTGTTTCTTCACCAAAGAGCAAATCCAATCGCCAGTCATTTGTATCCGAATACTCTGGGTAGGTTAACTTTATAATTCCTTCAACGCCTGTTATCAAGGAATACCCCTCCTCTTTAACACTGTAGTAACCGTGATTTTTACAAAGTCTAAGAGGGAGCGTTCGTAAATCAGTCAGCTGATTATTTTGATTATCGAATCGTCCGACAACAATTTTTCCTTTATCGGACCAGTCTTCAACAAAACTTTTAGAATTGGCAATGGTACAACCAACAAAGAGAAGGCTGCCATCAGATTGTTCAATGAGATCAAAACGATGTAAATAGGGAAAGTCTGCCAGCTTGGAAATTGTCCAGCGCCCTTCTGAAAAGCTTCCTCTGACAATTTGACATGATTTAGCATTAAAGCCAGGGTAAAATTTTTGGGTTGCTAGGAAATCAAGAGTTCCCGGAATCTGGATGATACTCATAGTTCCTCCGATTTCATCCCAAATGACCGTCCTTTCAAAAGAACGATTGAGGTCATAAGCAAAGCAAGCATCTTCAACTTCCGAGGCTACCAGCAAATAATCGTCATCTTGATGCTGAAGTCGGGCTACCGAATAGCTAGATTGTAAAGGCTCCGATAATATTTTTTTGACTTCCATTTGTACTCTACACTCCTTCCAAAATTAAAGTTAATCGTTTAACTAAATCATCAAAAAATAAATAACGTTTTTTGGTTAAACGTTTAACCTTCCTTCACTATCTCGAGTATATCACACCAAAAATATTTTGCAAGCGTTTTCTTATCTAAAATTGAAAAAGAAAAGGGAGAAACCATTATCTGCTGCCTCCCTTTCTCAAACCATTCTAAACCCATTAAAAAGATTTTCGAAGTACGATATCATTACGAACCTCGATCAGCTGAGGTTTATAAGTCTGGTCATCATGCTTAATTTTATCAATCAGGCATTCTGCTGCGACACAGCCAAGCCCATAGGAATCTTGACGGATACACGACATATTGGGATTTAGAACCTCCATCCAATCAAGATCTTCATATGAGCCCAGACCAAAATCATCAGGGTAGCGATAATCTGTTTTGTTTAGCATCTTCATAAATTCTAAAAGAGTAGGACCATTCATCATAAAGAAAGCTGTCCGCTTTTGCGCCTTTTCAATAATCGAAAAAATCTTTTTTTCTGTTTCAGCCTCTCCCAGTGTAATTAACTTGGAAGGATCGCTGCTTACCGTCTCTGTAAAACCTCGATAACGGGCTTCCCGTGTAGAGATCCCCGTAATGGGAAAGGTTACAAAATAGATATCTTCATAGCCGGCAGTCTGCATTTTTTTCAAAAATTTACTGGTCGAATAGGTATTGTCGGAAACTATGGTATCCAGAGTTAGGTTCTTAGATTGCCGATCGACCATGACCATCTTTTGGTTATCCAATGTTTTAATCATGGGATTATTGGCATCGACCGAATCTAAAATAACACCAGATACCTTTTCTTGATCTAATCTTCTTAGATTATCTAATTCTTGATTTAAATCGTTATCTGAATTTGTAAAAGTAGCAGCATAGCCATGCAAGGTGCAAGTATCATTGATTCCTTTCATAACAAAAGAAATGAAAGGATTAGTAATATCAGCAATCACGACCCCAATTGTTTTAGTATCTCGCGTTACTAAACTCTGGGCAACTTTACTTGGCTGATAGCCTGTTACCTCTATGGCCTGCCTAATTTTCTCCTTTGTTGCGGGTGACATCTTCTTGTAATTTCCACTAAGGTAGTAGGATACTGTCGCCTTTGAAACACCTACTAACTTAGCAATATCGTTAATGGTCACCTTACCAAACATCGTCTTCCCCCCACTCCTATAATGTCTCTGCCATTATATCACTTTGACTTGGAAAGAACAAAAAGGCAGGAAAACTTAAGACAACAAAGAGTTAGAAGCTGGAACAAGCATATCAGTTGAGTCTTCTCATAGAAAAATACGTTGACTACAGCAGTTGGGAGGGTGTTTACTATTAGTGATCAGTGTTCCAAGCCTTTTTGCCCATAGTAAGCATTTTTACCGTGTTTGCGCAGATAGTGTTTGTCTTTCAAAGCTTGCGGCACTTCTTCGACCTGGGGATCAACAGCCTCTGTATAACGAGCCATACGTGCTACTTCTTCTAATACGACTGCGTTGTAAACAGCGGATTTTTCATCCTTGCCCCAAGAAAAAGGTCCGTGGTTGCGCACTGTAACACCTGAAACGGCTAATGGCTCTAAGCTGCGTTTGGCGAATTCTTCGATGATAACCTTGCCGGTTTCTTTTTCATATTCCCCATTAATTTCCTCGGCTGTCAAGGCTCTGGCACAAGGAATAGGTCCGTAAAAGGTATCTGCATGAGTGGTTCCGTAGCAAGGAATATCACGTCCAGCCTGAGCCCAGGCTACGCCTTCAGTTGAGTGAGTGTGGACAATGCCTCCGATTTCAGGCCAAGCCTTATAAAGCTCAACATGGGTTGGCAGGTCAGATGATGGATTGAGATCGCCTTCAACAATATTGCCATCAAGATCAGTCACGACCATATTTTCAGGAGAGAGTTCGTCATAAGCAACACCTGATGGTTTGATAGCAATATAGCCTTGCTTGCGGTCAATGGCTGACACATTACCCCAGGTGAATTTTACCAAGCCATGCTCCGGCAATTCCATATTGGCATCATAGACACGTTTTCTTAATTCTGGTACTAACATTTATCGTAACCCCGCTTTCTCAATTAGTGGATAAAGGAAATTCTGCGCTTCCTTGATAGCTGCCCGTGTTTCTTCAACTGTTTCACAGTTTTCTGACCACATTTCAATCAAAAACGGGCCGTTGTAGTTGGTCTTCTTTAACACCTCAAACATGGCTTCCCAGTCAACACAGCCTTGACCAAAAGGCACATCACGGAACTGCCCTTTTGAGCTTTCTGTAACAGCATAAGTGTCTTTTAAGTGGAGGGCTGCGATAGAGCGGTGCCCATTGTAAAATTCACTCCAGAGGTCATTGTGCCAAGCCGAGACATTGCCTGTATCGGGATAGACAAACAGATAGGGTGAATCAATTTCCTTTTCAATAGCCAAATATTTTTCAATAGAATTGATGAAAGGATCATCCATGATTTCAATAGAGAGGATGACTTGAGCCTCTTCTGCCCAAGTGCAGGCCTGACGCAGATTTTTAATGAAGCGCCCCCGCGTTTGAGGCGACTTTTTCTCGTAGTAGACATCATAGCCTGCCAGCTGAATATTGCGAATGCCGATATCTTGGGCAAAGATGATGCATTTTTTCATCATGTCCATAGCACGCGCTTCTTTTTCAGGATCATTGGATCCCATCGGGAAACGGCGGTGGCCGCTAAAGGTAATGGTTGGCACCCGCACACCCGTTTCAAAAATAGCTTTAACTAAGTCTAAACGCTCTTCTTTTGACCATTCCAGACGGGCTAAACGTTCATCTGATTCATCAATGGATAACTCTACAAAGTCAAAGCCCAACTCCTTAGCAAAATTCAAACGTTCTAGCCAAGTAAACTGTTTGGGTGTGGCTTTTTCGTAAATACCGATTGGACGTGTCATAACCTACCCCCAGATTCGTTTAATTTCGTCCTTGAAAGCACGGGCTGCAGCAGCAGGATCTGCTGCTTCGGTAATACCACGACCGGCGATAAAGGTAAAGACATCCACTCCTTCAAAGAGTTTCAGGGTATCAACATTGAGACCGCCTGTAACAGATACACGAAAGCCCATATCAATCAATTTTTTGACCTTATTAAGATCTTTTTCTCCCCAAGTTTCGCCTGCCAGCAGGGCGTCGCGCGATTGGTGATAAATAGCTTGTGAAATTCCAGCGTCCAGCCATTGCTGTGCTTGGTCGTAAGTCCAGTCACCATAGAGCTCGATCTGAATTTCACCGCGGTCTCCGCGGACTGCTTCGATAGCCTTGCGGGCTGCTTCCATGGTTGGAATCGTTGCGCAGCAGATACAGGTCATCCAGTCAGCACCGCGGACTGCATTGTTTTTAGCTACCGTTCCGCCGGCATCAGCACATTTGGTGTCTGCGACAATAATTTTATCAGGGAAGAGACTGCGCAGAACTTCTACTAATTCGCTGCCAACTTGAAGGAGGCAAACTGTTCCAGCTTCGATAACATCGACTTCTTGGCCAACAGAAACAGCGGCCGCAATCGCACCCTGCAAATCTGAGTGATCAAGGGCTACTTGTAAATTAGGAAGAGTTTTTGACATTGTCTTGTTCCTTTCTTTTTCTAAAATATAATACCTAGCCTCTCAAGGAAAAACTAAACTACCAAACGAAACAAAGTAGCCCAGCACCTTATAGAAAGAAGGACTCCTTGTTTTTTATACTAACTATCTAAGTCCAAGCCCTCTAGATAGGGACTGTTTTTAGATTCATCAACCATAGCTAGGACTTCTTCGGCCTTTTTAGCTGCAACAAGACGCTCAATCGCGTGATCTAGTTCAAAGAGGGCTATGATTTGCGGGATAGCTACCGATGTGTGAATCTGTGAGCTAGTGGCCGCAAGAGCTAGTAGGACCTGAACTTCTTTTCCGTCTGAAAAGCGGACAGGTTCTTTAAGAGTAATCAGGGAAAAGGCATCTCGTTCTACCCCTGCTTCTGGCCGAGCATGAGGCATGGCCATACCTGGCATTAAGATATAGTAAGGACCATATTCTTTAGTAGAATCAATGATAGCTTGGTAGTATTCTTCTTTGACCGCACCGCTTTCAATCAAAGGAGTAACCGATAGTTTCACGGCTTCTTCCCATGTTGATGCTGACAATCCTAAGCGGATAGAGTCATTTTCAATAAAGGCTTGTTTTAAATTCATGCCCAACTCCTTTTATTAAGATACTAAGCCGTTAAGCACTCCAAAGGAATTTAGGAAAATTGACGCAGGTGACAAAACACCTAGAAAATTTTATCTAATTCCACAGAAACCTAGGCGGGTTAGATTATTAAGATACTAAGCCGTTAAGCACTCCAAAGGAATTTAGGAAATGGAGTGACGATTCATTAAGAATCGAGCGACATTTATCTAATTCCACAGGAGTGTAGGCGAGTTCAATTTACAAGATACTAAGCCGTTAAGCGACTCAAAGAAATTTAGGGAGCCTGACGAAGAATCGCTGAAGATTCTAGGAAAGCGAGTCTAATTTCACAGAGTCGTAGGCGAGTTCAATTACCAAGATACTAAGGGCGCCCGTGGACACAGCTAAAATAGAAGATTTGACGCAGAGTCCAAAAGACTCTAGGAGAAGCTATCTTTTTAGCCAAGTCCACAGCCCGTGTTCAATTATTAAGATACTAAGGGTCGGTTCGCTTGGCGAAAATTTCCGATAGGAAAATAGGGGAGCGACGCCGTGTGCTTGACACACAAGGAGACTTATCCAAATCCCGAACTTTTAGCCCGTGTTCAATTGACAAAGTATCGCTAAGACCTTAGGTCTTGCTCTACTACACAAACTACCATGGTAGTTTGCTATGCCAATTACTAACCAAACGGAGTGTCGCTAAGCCGCTCTACTTATCCAGTGGATAAGTGGAAATAGAAGCTGAGCTTGCACAGTATGCATTGGAAAACCCAGAAAAGATTTAGACAAGGAACGATAGAGCCACGATGGTTTTTACCACCCGAAAAATTATCTAATTCATAAGATTATCTGCAAAAAGTCATGATTCACAGAAATCGTTTTTCTTCGCCCTTCTATTTTGTTGCTCCAAGGAAAAATCTTTCTCTAGGAGTACCCTCCTTTCTCTCGCCTATATCTGAAACTATTTCAAGGCTGCTTCGAGCTTGGTTTTGATTTCATTATCATCCATGAGGTTATCAAGGCCGATCAGATGCCCATTAGTGCGCCCATCTAATTCATGAATCAGATGATTGGAGGCAACAACAATATCGTAACCGGAGGCTAAGCCTTTAGCTTCACCAACTGAACAGGAAGCCGATTCAATATCAGATACGCCTAGTTGACGAAGAGCATTTTCAACTTTCATTTTAATGACCATTGAGGAACCCATACCGTTTCCACATGCTGTAAGTACTTTAACCATAATAATATCTCCTAACTTTCATTTATTTATAATTATTGGATCCATCAATCTTCTGCAGCTACTTCACCACGATAGTAAGCCTCCTTATCTTTGGCTTTGGCAAATTGAATTTGCGGAATAGCCAATAAAAAGAGGGCAACAAGAATGTAGCCAATAAGGCCGGCATACTTGAAGAGGTAAGCAAAGGGTACCCAAGGGATCTCAAAGTCAATATTGCCGTGATAGCCGCCAAATTCTGCTAGACCAAGAAGGGCAACAGCCAGAGCTCCAACAGCAACCTGAATGACACCTGAGATGAAGGACAGGATAACCGCTGCCTTCCAGCCGCCTCGCTTATCAGCGTAAACAGCAATGGCTGCATTATCGAAGAATACTGGCACAAATCCAGTGATAATAAGAACCGGATTCTTAAAGACAATCAAGAGAATAATTGTCACTAGCTGGCCGATAAGACCGGTCGCAAATCCAAAGAGAACCGCACTGGCAGACCCAAATCCAAAGGAAGCAGCAACATCAACGGCTGGGAAGGAACCAGGCAGCAATTTATTAGAAATTCCTTGGAAGGCGTTGGTCAGCTCACCGACAAACATCCGAACCCCTTGCATCAAAACAAAAAGATAAACTGAGAAGGTAAAGGCTGTCTGAATGACGTACATAAAGAAAGACTGTTTTGTCGGATCAAAGAGCGTACCTGTCGTGATAACCTCTTGATTAGACATGATATCGGGCCCCAGGATAACTAGAATGGCTCCGAAGAAGACCAACATCAGGGTGGCCGAAGCAACGACCGTATCATGGAAAATATTCAGAAAAGCTGGCAATTTGAGGTTGTCTAAATTGTCTTCTTTTTTACCCAGTTTGGGGGCAACTTTGTCAGTAAACCAAATAGCAAATTGTTGTTGGTGGCCGATTGCAAAGCCACCGCCACCAGTTAAACGCTGAGTTGGTTCAACTGTCATATTAGAACTAACAGCCCAGTATAGACCGCACAAGATACCCACAGCCACTGTTCCCCAGAATTGATTACGAAAAGCTGGTATCAAGAGAATGACCATCAAAGTCACTGTAGCGGCCTGCTGCACCATGATATGACCAGTAATGAATAGGGTACGAATCTTAGTGACCTTACGAAGAGCAACCAAAAGAATATTGAAGAAAAAGCCTATTAGAAGAGCTGTCGTTGCTGTCCCGATAAATTTTGGAAGCTCCTGGGCAATTTTTTCATTGACAGCTGTCAATCCGAAATAAGGGTCAATAACAGCAGCACCAATCTTGAACTTGTAGTTTAAAGCCGCCAAGATTGGTCGGAAAGTTGTTACCAAGCCGCCAGATCCAACATCTAAGATCATATAGCCGACGGTGGCTTTGATAAAACCTGCAAATACATCATGCAGCGGCTTTTTCAATAATAGATATCCAATCAAAACTAAGATACCTACAAAGAAGGCTGGTTTTTGCAAAATGTTTTGCGAAAACCAGTTCAGAATATCAAGCAGTATAGCCATAATCCTACTCCTTTATCTAATAATTTGTTTTTCCTTATGGCTTCATTCTAACAATGTAAGCGCTTTTACAAAAGACCAAGACTCACACATTTGAGTGTTCAAAAATGTGCCCTCTGATATTTGATAGACTAGGCAGATTACTGAAAGAAAAAAATTCCCCAATAAAAAAGACCTTGACATAAGCGATTCAAGGTCTAGCTTTTGCGCAGCAATAACGTCTTATCATCATGGTTGATTTAACAGCTTGGTAAACGGTTAGGAGAAACAATGCTTACAGCACAGTGGGCTCTATCAATTCGCAGATGAAGCCGCCAAAACAATTTATGACCGGCATTTGGTAAGCCTTATCCAAAGTGTGAATAAACCCAGTAAGCTCTGCTATTGTAACCAGAGCAGTTTACCTTTCTGGACTAATTAAAAGAGAGCCTACTGGGACTCTCTTAATTGTCTTATGTTTTTTCATATGACAGCCCTCAGGACTGCCACACTTTATCCGTAATCGTGCCGATGAGTCGGAGTTTCTGCCACTGATCGGCTTCTGTTAGGGTATTGCCCTCTTCTGTCGAAGCAAAGCCGCACTGGGTTGAAAGTCCCAAATTTTCCAGCGGCACTAGTTGGGCAGCTTCTTTGATGCGGGCAATGACTTGGTCTACATCTTCTAAAGCAGGATCTTTAGACGTTATCAATCCAAGTACAATTTCAACGCCTTTGCGATTATTCCAAATATCAGTAAGAGGAGCAAAGCTGCCACTGCGGGTATCATCATATTCGAGGAAGAAAAGATCATAGTTTAGCTGACCTAAGTATTTGGCTATCGAATCGTAACCTCCCTCAAAAAGATAGGTCGATTTAAAATTGCCACGACAGACATGAGTAGCCACAGTCAGATCAGATGGTAAGTCAGCCAAGGCCTTGTTGATGGTATAAACATCATCTTGGGCGATTTGCTGCAGTTCTTTTGTTTTTTCTGGATCATCCTTGTGGTCTTCAAACTGCTGAATAAGATAGCCCCATGTTGTGTCGTCTAGTTGAACATAACGAGCTCCTAAATCATAAAAATGTTTGATAGTATCGTGATAAGCCTGAGCTAAGTCGTCCAGAAAGTCTGTCCATGTTTCATAGTAGTCCAGCGCCAAGTCTGAGCGGTGGTCGCGGTTAATAACCAGAGAAGGACTGGGAATAGTGACCTTAGGTAGAACACCAGCAGGTGTAATAGACTTAAGATAAGCAAAATCGCGGTAAAAAGGGTGGTCAGGATTTTCAGTTACCTTACCTGTCAGCCGCACATTCGTTGTCCTTGTTTTAGCCCCATGGAACTTATAAGAATCCTCTTGCTCATAGGCTTCAAATCCGTTTAAATCCCAAAGAAAATCAAGGTGCCACCAAGAACGTCCAAACTCACCATCTGATACAACTTTTAGACCGCTAGCAACCTCATGCTGAACCAGTTCGGCGACCAGTTTATCCTGTAGGGTCAGTAAATCTGCACGACTGATAGTTCCTTTAGCATATTGCTCACGCGCTTCTTTCAAAGCCGCAGGACGCAGATAACTGCCGACATGATCGAAATGGTACTGAATTTTAGACATAATATTACTCCTTTACTAAGATACCAAGCCGTTAAGCGACTCAAAGAAATTTAGGGAGCCTGACGAAGAATCCCCGAAGATTCTAGGAGGGCGAGTCTAATTTCACAGAGTCGTAGGCGGGGTCAATTACTAAGATACGGCAGAGGTTTGTTATCTAAGCGCTTCGCACTTGATAACAAACGCCAATCACTATGGTGAATTGGCTACCTCTCCCACTAACTTCGTTTGGTTAGTAAAATTGATTAACCAAATGAAGGGCCGCTAAAGATATCCGCGGATCAAGCAGCAAGAGTCTGCCTTTAGAGCGCTGAACACCGCAGAGTTCTGGCGAAAAGGGTGGGCAGTCCTGTTTCACTTCCAGTTTTGTCTACAATTTTCAAAACTCGCTTTTATTTTAACACCGGTTACTATAGTTGTAAAATATATATTTTCTATGCTTGTTTATAACTGTTTTCTATATCCTCTTGTCAGTTTAAGAGAAGGTCAATCGCTGGTTTATGAGGAACTCTTTCAGAGTTAATCGATGATACGTTAGCTAGCAACACTTTTACTGCGATAAAGTCAAGTTGGCTCTTATTTGTCCCATCAGTCAAACTTTGCAGCAAGCAGCAAGGGGCTCAAAAAGATATTACTAATTAATAATTTTTAGTTTTTTAGCTTTCAAGCCGAATATCGGGCTTACGGTTTTGCTTTTTTCGCATAATTACGTTAAAATGAAATGTAATGAGAAAAAGAATTAAACCGATTGTCGTTTATGTCTTTTTGGCTCTGGTAGGGCTTTTTTTAAGTATTGCGTCTGTAGTGATAATGAATGCTCGCAGCACAGCCTTGCAAACAGCTAGGAAAAATATTCCTTCAGCTAGCTCCACCAGCCTGCCAAAGACATCTGCGTCAAGTTCGTCAGACAACGAATTAGAATTAAAACCGATTGTCGACATTTCGGGGTGGCAGCTGCCTAAGCAAATTGATTACGACGCACTCTCAAAAAATATTTCAGGTGCTATCGTCCGTGTTTACGGAGGATCACAAATTTCAAAAGACAGTAATGCCGCTCACTCCACTGGTGTCGATAAATCCTTTAAAACCCACATTAAGGAATTTCAAAAACGTGATATCCCCGTTGCTGTTTACAGTTATGCCTTAGGGCGATCTGAAAAGGAAATGAGGGAGGAGGCTAAGATTTTCTATAACAGTGCTTCTCCTTATAAACCCACTTATTACTGGATCGATGTCGAAGAGGACACGATGAGAAATATGGACAGAGGGGTCGAGGCTTTCCGTGCAGAACTCAAACGTTTGGGAGCCGAGCATGTCGGTATTTACATCGGTACCTACTTCATGACTGAGCAGGAAATTTCCGTTAAGAAATTTGATGCTGTTTGGTTACCGACCTATGGCTCAGATTCCGGTTACTACGAAGCCCAGCCTCAAACTGATGTCGATTACGACTTGCATCAGTATACATCTCAAGGCAGCCTACCTGGCTTTGATGATATTTTGGATCTGAATCAAATCAATCCTAATAAGGATGCTCGAAAGACTTTTGAGAAGCTGTTTGGAAAAATCAAGGAATAGCTTGGTAGTTGGACTAGGAAATGGCCTAGTCTTTTTTCATACAGACAAGGTCTTTACAGGACAGATCTATGAAAGTTTTTATGCAATAATAATATTTTTTGAATTTCAATATTCAAAGATCTCCCTGTTCATGTGCAGGGCGCAATAGCTTTGTAGTCTGCCTATTCTAATTAGAGGGAATATGCTATAATAAATCTGATTATAATTGGAGATTTTAGGAAGTATGGCTAAAAAAACGAAAGTAAAAAAGACCTTGGTGGATCAGATTTTGGACAAGGCCAAAGTTCCACACGATTCTTTAGACTTTAATGGTTTGGACGCTCAGTACCCTGAAGGTATTGAACCTTCTGATATTTTCAAAACCTTAGCTTTGAAGGGAGATAAGACTGGTCCGATTATCGGTATTGTTCCTATTACAGAACATCTTTCAGAAAAAAAGTTAGCCAAGGTATCCGGCAATAAAAAGATCACTATGATTCCGCAAAAAGAACTGGAGAAGACCACAGGGTATGTTCACGGCGCCAACAATCCGGTTGGTATCCGCCAGAAGCATAAATTCCCTATCTATATTGATAATATCGCTCTCGAATTGGGACAGATAATTGTATCGGCTGGCGAGCTCAAGCGCTCTATTCGTATTGACAGCCAGGCGCTCGCTGATTTTGTTTCAGCTGAGTTTGCTGATATTAAAGAGTAAAGAGATTAGTGTGTTTTAATTTCAGCCTTCCCGTGCAGAAAGATTGCGTGCTAGTACTTGGCAAGCCCTTATTCTACACATATAAAGATTTGCTTTTCCAGTCGTTTTTTCGGACTGTCAGCTTTTCTTTTTTAAACATCAGATTATAAAACTATTTAAGAATAGGAAGTTTAAATATGCGTTTATATTTTGTCAGACACGGTAAAACTCAGTGGAACCTAGAAGGCCGCTTTCAGGGTTCTAAAGGAGACTCTCCCCTCTTAAAGCAATCTATCCTAGAATTAAAAGAGTTGGGGCGCTATCTCTCCGATACCCACTTCGATAAAGTTTATTCCAGCGATCTTAAGCGCGCCAGAGAGACGGCTGCTATTATCATGGAAGAAAACCAGTATCCAGCAGAAATTTTCCTAGAAAAGGCCATTCGGGAGTGGGACCTGGGACGCTTAGAGGGGCAGAAGATAGCTACTATTGCTGCTATCTACCCTAAGCAAATGCAGGCTTTTCGCTATAACCTCGCTAAGTTTGATAATACCTTTTTTGAAGCGGAATCAGTTTATCATGCTACACAGAGGGTTGCCGACTTTGTAGCCAATCTAGACTACGACCATGATCAAAATGTCCTATTAATTGGTCACGGTGCCTGCTTCACTGCTGCTGTCAATTACTTGCTAGGTTTTGAATCAGGGCAGCTGCGCAATCACGGCGGATTGGATAACGGCAGTGTAACCACTTTAGAAAGCATAGACGGCAAGCATTTTGAGTTGCTGTCTTGGAATGACACTTCTTATCTGGAAGCTGACCGCAAACTATCTCACTGAGTTAAACCCCTAGGCTCTTGAATAAACAGGAATAAACTGTTCTTGGGCTTAATTATCACATATGAAAAGAACTGGCAGATTATGGCAGTTCTATTTTATTACTATCTATTTTTAGCATCGACAATAGGGAGGGTATATGTCAAAAATTATTGCTAAGCGAGTATCGAACTATGAATTGTTCTACGATCTTGTCTTTGTTTTAGCCGTCTCACGCTTAATTAGTTTCTTACATACTAACAGTTTTGATGGGGACAGCATGATTTCTTTTCTCGTCTCAAGCAGTCTTTTGATGTCTATCTGGATGTATCAGACGATTTATCTTAATAAGTACGGAGAGAGAGATAGACTGGATGTTTACTTAAATATTCCTGCCATGTTTATCGCTGGAAACTTCGGACTTATGCTGGGGTTAAATCACTATGGGACACGAGAATACCTGCTCTACAACAGTCTTTTGATTCTGGCCCATGGCTTGATTGCCTTTCAGTATTATCTGAGGGGACGTAAAATTGGTTTTAATGCGGATATGATAGCATCTATGAAGCGACTGGGGCTGATTCTGTTTTATTTTACAGCTTTAATACTGGCTGCTACGGTCTTTCACCTTTTTAAAACGAGTGATGCTAAATTCTTCCTTCTCTGGCTGGTTCCTTGGATTTTCCCCTTCTTATTCAGTCAGGAGGTTGAGATTGGCCGACTTAATTTTCCCCATCTGGTTGAACGCTTCCAGCTAATTACGATTATTACCTTTGGGGAGACAGTAGTCGGACTGATTCAAACCTTTCCGCTTTACAAATCACCTGTGTTAGGTATTCTCTTTTTTACAGGGATTTCATTCATGTTTGTGGCTTATATTTCACAGATCTTTCTCACTATCAACCACCATCAGGAAACTAGAGGATTAGTCTTGATTTACACTCACCTAGCTATCATTATTGCTATTAATATGGTAACTGGCGGTATTGAAAGTCTAGCTGACAGTCATCATACTGACTACGGTTTGATGCTCCTCAGCTTGGGACTCTTGGTCTTCTATCCAGCGCTTTATGCCACTTCTATTTATAATCGCCGTCTCTACCGCTTTGCCCGAAACAACTATCTGCCCTATATCGGAGTGGTTATCTTGGGGATTATTGCCATGTGGATCCTGCGTCATTATAATATTGGTATCGCCTTAATCCTTGCAGCTACTTGTTTTATTATTCCCCGTCTCAATTTTCATGCTCGCAGACGGGCACGGGAAAAACACAAGCAGGATTAACGCTGCTTGTGATTAATTTTTTCCTGCCAACGACATCTCGATTCACCCAAAAAACCCAACATCTATTCAAAATGGATGCTGGGTTTTTATACTAAGATAGATACCTTATGCCGTAGTGGAATTTTTGGTTGGGTCTAATCTGGCGTACAAAGCCAAAACGCTCGAAACTATCGTCGCGAAAATGGGCTTTAATGATGATAGATTGACGAGCCACTCGCTGGGCTTCCTGCATGAAGAGCTCTGATAAGCCCCTAAAATCTGCTAGAGGAATAAGACCGCTGAGGTTGTTAGATTCAGTAATACGGTGTGAAAACATGGGGTCGGCATAAACAGTATCAACGCTTTTACTCGGCAACTGGTTCATATAAGAGAGGGCTTCTTGATTGAACGTTTTTATTGAACGCATGGCTCTATTTAACCGGTCATTAGCGGTCTTAAAAGTTTGCAGACCATGACTGACGATAAGATGAATCAGGGGGTTAACCTCTAAGGCCGTTACTTGATGGCCTGCTGCAGCCATCACGATGCTATCGCTGGCTAAGCCCATTGTTGTATCCAGGACACTTTTAGGAGCAGGAGCCAGCAAATCTACAAGAGGGTCGTAGGCTGCCTTGCTTCTCAGCATAGCTGTATCTGGGTGAAAATAGAGCTGACTGCCATCCGAATATGTCAAGACCAGCTGATCTTGATAGATCATTAAAACCGTACGGTAGTCTGCTAAAAGCTGCTTTAGTGAGCGCTTGCGCCGTTCTACATAGGTGACCGAAAATTTCTGTGCCAGTTTCTTAGCCTGCTGCACCAAAGATTGATCTTGCCTCAGACTTGTTGTTACGATAAAATCCATAGCCCTATTATAGCAAAAAGAAAAGGCCGCAAGCGGTTTTTCACAGAAACATGCCTTCTTAGCACTTGCTGCCATTCTTTTAATCATTAATCGGCTCGGAATTCCCTGCAATAATGGCCCCTGTTTGAGCATTAATCGTGTAATCGTAGTCAAGACCAGCCGCTAAATCGTTAAAATCTACCTCATAGACTGTCACACCATCGTCTACTTCCTTGTGGACAACAAGGTCTGACACAGCTGATTCTTCTAGTCCGGCATCTTTGAGGGCCTTAGCTTTTGCTTCATCAGCGGAAATTTGTTGGGACGACGAATCAGGCGAGCTCGATGAGGAGTCTGCGGTCTTAGAGTCGGATCTAGAAGGACTTGAGTCGGTTGCCGCTTTTTCCTGAACTTCTGTATCCCTTTCCAGAATATGACCAGATAAAGCATCAATAGTGTAATCATAGTCGGCCTTATCGGTGTAAAATTCCAGTTCATAGGTTGCACGCCAATCATCACGCTCTTTTTGTGTCCGTGTGAAAGTCACATCATCAGCTGAAACGTTAGCATTTTTAAGCGCAATACGTCTAGCTTGGGCAGCTGAAATCTTATACCCCGATTGGCGGTAGGCAACTACGGCACCACCTGCCAAAAGCAGACAAGCTAATAAGGAAAGGACGATAACTAATGGTTTTCGTTTCATAAACAGACCTCTTTTTATTTTTTATAGCTTTAGTATAGTCTAAAAAAGGTAGGACTTCTCGGTATTTGTGTAAGGAAAGTGCGGCAAAACTGGGGCAAAAATAAAGGACCGAAAGTATCAGTCCTGAAGATAGATGGATAATGCTCTTGCCCAAAATTCAAAAACAAGGAAAGCAGGGCGAACACTAAAAAAACCAGAAAGTAAGTGAAACCGAAAGGACTCAACTTTTGTTTCCTCCTCTTTTAGGAAGTGTGACTGTAAAAAGCGTCTGCTTCACATCAGAATCCACAGCGATGCTGCCGCTATGGCCTTCGATAATTTCCTTAGCCAACGCCAGACCGATGCCGTGTTGGCCGCCCCTACCCTTATAAAACCGCTCAAAAATATGCTTTTGCTCTTCTTTGGCAATCATTTCACCATCATTGGCTATCTCTACTACGACGTTAGCTCCTGCTTCTCGGCCAGTCACTCTTATTTTTGAGCTAGCATAACGGACAGCATTGGCCAGAATATTGAGGAAGGCGCGCTCCAGCAAACCTTCATCACCCTCTAACTCTAGATGTTTTTGCGGGAATTCATGAATCATCTGGAGGCCTCTCTCATCTATTTTAGACTTTAAACGCCAGCTAGTATCATGAAGGAGCTGTTTTAAGTCTAAAGGTTCAAATTGAAAATGGCCTTGGATCATTTCCATCTTAGATATACTTAGTATATCATCGACTAAGTCGGTCATTCTAAGACTTTCTGCTAGGATAACATCTGCAGCCTGGGAACCATCCATGACACCTTCCTTGATGCCTTCTGCATAGCCTTGTATGGACATGAGGGGAGTCCTCAGTTCATGGGAAGCATTTTGAAAAAATAACTTTTGGCTGTATTGGTTGCGGTTAATCATGGTATTCATGGCCTCAACTGTTTGACCGACCTGATTAAATTCGCTGTAATCAAGCTGGGGACGAGCTAACTCTTGCTTACGCTGGCCTAATCCGACAACGTATTCCTTGAGGTGAACAAAGGAGATATCAACCTTTCTGGCCATAAGATAGATGAAAAACCAAGTGCAGCAGGCGACAAGGAGCATCAGGATAAGGAGGGTAAGGTTAATAATTCTCAGAAACTGCTGCATGGGCGTCGTATTGACAAAAACAAAAATATAGTAGGACTGTCCCTGGTTCGGCCTAGCAGTCTGCTTGACATAGTAGTCAGCCATTGTGCCCCTGTAGTTATCCATCATAACATGATACGTTTTTCCCTTGAGGGTGACTGCCATTGTATTAGCATCCATAAACCAATTTTTATGGTTATCATCATCAAAAATTTCCCAGTTATCATCGTGCTCTTGGAAATACTCCAAAAGTTCCTCAGTATCTAGGGTACTTGATACATCATCAATAGAATTGGACACGTAGGTCACATTTTCATTATTATCCATGATGAGATAAGTGCTTTGAAAAAGGTTGTCCCCGCCGCTGTCATGTGGGTGTTCACCAACGTACAACTGATTTAAAAAATGAAAGCGGCTCTCAACAGCTACCTCTGTCTCATGGTCAATAATATAGTGTACTGTCACATTAAAAATCACAAACAGCAGCGCAAAGGCTCCGATAATAATGGCTAAAGGCTGCAGGAAAAGAGCCGTCCTTAAACGATGCTCTTTTTTTCTTTTAAAGGGATTGTTCATCTTTAACCAGCTTAAAGCCGTAACCCCAAATTGTCTCAATACGGACATCGCATTCCACCTGTCTTAATTTTTTACGCAGACGCTTGACCGTATCATCTGTCACCCGCGTCTCCACATCACTAGTGTATCCCCAAACGGCTTCTAGCAGCTCTTCGCGCGATACAGTTTTTAAAGGCGAGGCTAGCAGGATTCTGAGCAGTTCGAATTCTGTATTGGTCAGCTTGATGGCATGATCTTGACAGAAGGCTGTACGTTCATCCAGAGATAAACGCAGACTGCCAAAGGATAAGATAGTCCTTGGTGACGACGCTAGGGCCTGCGATTGACGCGCCAAGATGGCTTTGACCCTCAGCACTAACTTAACAGGAGAAAACGGCTTGGTAAAGTAATCATCAGCTCCCCTATCAAAGCCAGCTATATAATCGCTGTCACTATCACGCGCTGTTAATAAAATAATAGGAACATCAGAACGTTCGCGAATTTTTTGGGCAATGTCGAAACCGCTGCTGCCCGGCATCATAACATCTAAGATAACAATATCTGCGGGCTCCTCGATAAAGTGTACAAAGAGCTGGTCGCCCGTTTCAAAACTGGCACTGTCAAAACCAGCATCGGACAGAAAGGTTTCCAACAAACTTCTAATATTTTTATCATCATCTGCTATATAAATCTTTGCCATCGCTGTCCTTTCTCATTTATTAAAACATAAAAGGGTAGGGCCACAAACAAGGGTAAGAGAAGGGGCAAGAAGAATCTTAGGGAACTACTGTTTTTAAAACCGTCCCTAGTTCCTGTTCATATTTTAGTTATTAAAAGGCCTACTAAGCAATCCAGACAAAAATGAGAATGTACAAAAAACAGCACTTTGTCTGGGGGCGATTTTGTCCTTTTTTAGCTCCTTATTTTTGATTTTTAAGCACAGAGAATCGGCAGTCCTCTCCCAGATTATCCCCCTTTTATGAAAATATGGGTTAAGTCACTCCCTAATGGTTAATCTGGGCAACCTCAGGAATTCTATTTTGAGTATAGACTAAGGCTGTCGGCAGCCGATTAGGGTTTCAAGTATTCAATAGGCTCAATAGACTGCTTCAGAGCATGAGCCAACTGGACAAAATAGGTTAATTCCATATTATCATATTTGTTAGCGAAATAGTCCAATAGGTGACCTTTTGCCACACTTTTGCCCTACTCTTACTAAAAAGAGCCCCTTACAGACTTGAACCGCACCCCAATCGTTAGATTTTTCGTCCAACTTTTGGGGGTCGGTACAAACTCTAGGGCTCTTTTTCTTCACTGGCATTTAAATCACTGTCCCTTAGTAGGCACCGCGAATATGTTCATGAACTGAGGACCAATAAAAGTCAGAAATTCTCTTGAGCTCGTCCTCAGAAAAAGGTTTGGTATCAGCAGCTTGAAGATTGGTATCAATCTGCTGCACTGATTTGAAGCCGGGGATAACACTGGTCACACCTGATTGCTGTAAAATCCATTTCAGGGCTGCATCGGCTAAGCTACCACGACCATCAGCTATCCATGCAAGGTCCTCAACTAATTCAATCGCTTTAGCAAAAGGCAAACCGCCAAAAGTCTCACCAACATTGAAGGCTGCTCCATCACGATTAAAATTACGGTGGTCATTTTCAGGAAAACGGCTATTCTTATTGTACTTACCCGTCAAAAGGCCACTGGCTAGGGGTACCCGGGCTAGAATACCGACATGCTTAGCGTCTGCTTGTGCAATCATGTTATCCAAGGGTTTTTGGCGCAGGATATTAAAAATCACCTGCAAACTGCTGGCAGCCGTATGCTCCAAAACAAACTTCCCTTGAGCATCTGTTTCAACACTGACACCGTAATAACGGATTTTACCCTCTTTTTTCAGGTCTTCCAAAACAGCAAACACGCCCATATTTTCTAGAACTTCGGTACTGGGACAATGTATCTGATAGAGATCAATACTGTCTGCTCCAAGGTGGTGCAGGCTGTCTTCACAGTAAGCTTTCACCTTATCATAAGTATAGTTGGACAAGTCTGCAAAATTATCGCGACGACCGAATTTAGTAGCGATATAAATCGTCTCTGAGCGCTCTTTTAAAAGCCGTCCCAGCAAACGCTCACTGCGGCCACTCCCGTAGACATCAGCAGTATCAAAGAAATTAACCCCTTTATCTACTGCATGATGGAGGGCCTTTATGGCTGCCTGTTCATCCACATTTCCCCAGTCTCCCCCAAGTGCCCAAGTTCCAAAGCTCACTTCACTGATCTTCATATCTGTGTCACCAAGCTGGTTGTATTTCATAATCCAGACCCCCGTATTTAAAAAATAAAACTATTTTTACGCTCATATTATAACACGACTTGTAAAAAAAGAGCTAGCAGAATCTAGCTAGCTTCTTGGTTATTCATAACGGTTTAGTTTATCTACCAGTGTCAAATTTTAGGAATTAGCGCTAAAGACGACTGTCATTTTGGTTCCTTTCTCAGGCTGACTGTTTACCGTAATTTTAGCATCATGGATCTGCAGGGCATGCTTGACAATAGATAGCCCTAAGCCAGTCCCACCAACTTTTTTGGAACGACTCTTATCAATACGGTAGAAACGCTCAAAAATACGGGAATGTTCTTTCTCCTCCATGCCAATGCCGCTATCTTCAACCTCTAGAATAGTGTGGTGAGCCTTTTGACTCAGGCGAATATCGACCTTACCGCCATGCTTGTTATATTTTATAGCATTGTCACATAGATTGTAGAGCAAGGATTCCATCAGAGGGAGGTTGGCCTTGATAATAGTTGACTGTCCTATTAAGTGAAGGTCAACATTCCTTTCTTGGGCCTTAGGTGTCAGCGTCTTTATAACACTCTCAGACACTTTGTAAAGATCAACCAGTTCTGTTTCGACCTGATCAGCTTCATCCAGGTGGGAGAGCTTGATAACATCTTCGACCAGCTGAATCATACGCTGTGACTCTTGATGAATCTTACCGGCAAACTTAGGAATATCCCTTTCTGCTACCATATTATTGGCTAGCATCTCTGAGTAACCTGAGATCACATGAAGCGGTGTCTTCAGCTCGTGGGAAACATTCGCACTAAACTCGCGACGCATTTGCTCAACCTGAAGTTGATCGGTAATGTCAAATAGTAAGAGAACCACTCCTGTTATCTGGTCATTGTCTTTGATAGGTCTCACCAACATGCGGTAAACAGACTGATCAAATTCGAGATAGCCATCTCCCTTTTGACCTGTGAGACCACGATCGATGAGTTGGTTAAGCTGGTAGTCACGAGACAGATCAATGATATCCTTGCTGATGCTGGTTTCGTCTGTCTCAAAGAGCTGTTGGGCTGCACTATTGATACTGATAATGCGGCGGTTTTTACCAAGGAGAACCATGCCTTCTTTGATTCGAGAAATAATCGTATCGAACTCTTGCTGATGCTGGTTCAAGAGATCTTCACGTTTACGAATTTCTTTTTGGTGATGGTCGATACGCCTGAGAAGAGGGGATAATTCTTCATAGGCATCGTTTTCTAAGGGCGCTTCCAGGTTCAATTTGTTAATTGGCTCAACTAGACGATTGGCCGTATAGCGAGCTACTGCAATCGATAAGAGTAAGGCTATTAAAACGACTAAGAAAATCGGTTGAATCATACGGATTAAGAGCAGTAAAACAGTATTCTGAGTTACCGATAGACGGATAACGGTTCCGTCTTCTAAGCGTTTGGCCCTGTAAAGAGAACGCTGGGTCATGGTTGAAGAATAGCGCGAGCTCTCTCCGTCTCCCTTTTTTAGAGCCTCTTTAAATTCCTTTCGATTGCTGTGATTTCCCATTTTTGCTGGTTCTTTTTCGCTGTCGTATAAAACAGCCCCTGACTGGTCAATCCAAGTCACCCGAATAGCAGAAGTGTCCAGCCTGTCGAAATACTCAGCGCCACTAAGATCAATCCCTTGTGCCACCAAGGCTGTCTCCGTGCGCAGTTGGTCAAATTGGTTGTTTGTGAAATAGCGATAGAGTACACCGAAAATCATCGCCAGAGAGGCTAGAAGAACTCCTAGAGCTGCTAGGAGGGTAGATGTAAAAATTTTACGGGTCATCAGTTACCTCCATGCGATAGCCAACGCCGCGAACGGTCTGGATATAGCTTCCACATTGTTTTAGCTTGGTGCGCAGAGTCCCAATATGGACATCAACTGTCCGAGTTTCCAGTATAGCTTGCGCCCCCCAAACCGCATCCAAGAGTTCCTGACGGCCGAATACACGTTTAGGGTTGCGCATCATTAACTCCAACAAGTCGAATTCCTTACGTGTTAATTCTAAGCGTTCCTGATTCATAAGAACCGTGTGACTTTGGTGATTGAGGCTAATCTGTCCCAGCTGCAGCAGGGACGATTTGGGAGCAGTCCGGCGCAAAACGGCCTTGATTCGAGAAATCAGCTCCATCATGCCAAACGGTTTAACCAAATAATCATCCGCCCCCAAATCCAATCCCTTCACTTTATCAAACTCTCTTCCTTTGGCTGTCGCCATAATAACCGGAACCTCTTGTGTTTGATAGTTTGTTTTGAGCTTTTCTAAGATACTAATACCATCTTCTTCCGGCAGCATGACATCCAATAGAATCAATTCGGGTTTCTGGATTTTCATGGCTTCCCAGAAGGAACCACTACTGGCAAATCCTTGAGCTTCAAAGCCTGCTGTATGCAGGGTATATAACACTAGTTCACGAATGTCCTCATCATCTTCAACGCAATAAATCATGCAGTATCTCCATCTAACTGTCCTGTGATTGAATAGAGAACCCATTTGGCAATGTTGACCGTGTGATCTCCGATACGCTCGACATATTTGGCGACCATCAGGAGATCGACCGCGTACTCGCCATCAGCATCCGGCTGAGAAAAATAGGTAATCAGTCTTTCTTTTATTGTATCAAATTGTTGATTAACCTGCTCATCCATGACGATAACTTGCTGGGCTTTGTGCCTGTCTTCATTTACAAAAGCATCGATACTCTCGGTTACCATCTTGGTGACACACTTTGTCATCTCTTGAAGAAGATCAACCTCTTGACCAGAGATAATATGCTTCTGAGCGATAATGGAAGCCATCTCACCTGACTGGGCACCGACACGTTTCATATCGTAGACCATTTTGAGGGCTGCAGAGATGCGGCGCGCTGTCTCTGCAACTTGTTCTGAGAGATGGAATTCATCCTCTTTTAGAATCTCAAATGACGTCGTGATGGCCTCTTCACATAGAGCCCCCATAACAATTAAATTCTTATTTAAATCGTTAAGCTGATGATCGAATTTTGAACGCATTAACCAAACCTCCCTGTGATGTAGTCTTCGGTCCGTTTATCCTTAGGGACTGAGAAAAGCTGACTAGTCCTATCGTATTCAATCAATTCTCCTGATAGGAAGAAGGCCGTCTTATCAGACACGCGCACTGCTTGCTGCATATTGTGGGTTACCATGACGATGGTGTAGTCTTTTTTTAACTCTAAGGCCAATTCTTCAATCTTAGCTGTAGAAACTGGGTCTAGTGCACTGGTTGGTTCATCCATAAGGAGGATTTCTGGTTCAATAGCCAGAGCACGAGCAATGCAAAGACGCTGCTGCTGACCACCCGAAAGACCTAAGGCGGACTTATTAAGGCGGTCCTTGACTTCATCCCAGATAGCGGCTTGACGAAGGGAATGTTCAACGATCTCATCCAATTTAGCCTTGTTGTGAACACCGTGAGAACGAGGTCCAAAAGCGATGTTATCATAAATACTCTTTGGGAATGGATTGGGCTTTTGAAAGACCATACCGACCTTTTTACGAAGGATATTGGTATCAACATCTTTGTAAATGTCCTCACCATCTAATGTTACTAATCCCTGGATATGACAGTTTTTGACTAGATCATTCATACGATTGAGACTCTTTAGGAGGGTTGATTTTCCGCAGCCTGAAGGACCAATGAAGGCTGTAATCTCACCTTTCGCAATAGTTAGCCCGATATCTTTAAGAGCATGATGGTCTCCGTAGTAGAGATTTAACTGATCGATTACTAATTTATTCACCATTGATACTTCTTTCTAGTTTTTTGGAAACCCATTCAGATAAGAGATTGATGATAATTACCAAGACCAGCAAAATCACCGCTGTTGCATAGGTCTGCTTGATATAAAGTCCCTCACCTGAGATGGCGTACATGTGGACGGCTAATGTTCTGGATGAACTGAAAACGCTCTTAGCAACTTCGGCTACAGTGCCTGCTGTAAAAATAAGGGCAGCAGATTCACCAACGATACGGCCGATCGCTAGGATAATCCCTGAGAAAATCCCAGCTGTTGCACTGGGCAAGACGATTTGAAAAATTGTACGTAGCTTACTGACTCCTAGTGCAAAACTTCCCTCACGGTAACTGTCGGGCACCGACAGCAGGGCTTCTTCTGTTGTTCTCATAACAACCGGCAAGACCATAACAGCTAGCGTAATGGCTCCAGAAAGTAGAGAAAGTCCCATATGCGCGTATTTCACAAAGAAAAGCGCACCGAACAAGCCGTAGATGATGGAGGGAATTCCAGCTAGGGTCTCTGTGGCAATTCGGATGACCGCTACAAAAGGATTGTCCCGTCTAGCATACTCCGTTAAATAGATAGAAGCCCCAACAGCCACAGGTATAGCAATCAGAAGGGCAAGGACTGTCATAAATAAAGTATTGATCAAGGCTGGCATCAAGGAGACATTCTTAGTATTGTAGGTCATCGCAAAAAGAGACGGCGTGATGTTGGGAATCCCCTTGATTAGAATATACCCCACGATAAATACAATAGCAACGGTCGTTACTGCAATTCCTAGATGAACTAAGAAACTGAGGAGCATAGACACAGGATCATTTTTATAAGCTTGCCACTTCTCGTAAAGTTGATTGTATTGTTTTCTTTTCATCCTTAGGACTTCTCTTTACGAATCAATGAAAAACTAACATTGATGATTAAAACAAAGATAAACAAGACGACAGCAGTCCCAATCAGGGCCTGTCTATGGAGGCCTGTTGAATAGCCCATTTCCATGACAATATTGGTCGTCAAGGTTCTGACACCTGAGGTGATAGAGGTGGGAATAATCGCTTGATTCCCTGCTACCATAATGACGGCCATAGTTTCACCAATGGCGCGGCCTAGCCCTAAAATAACGGCTGCTAAGATACTGCGCTTAGCTGCTGGCACCACGATAAAGAAGATACTGCGCTCATGTGAGGTTCCAAGCGCCAAACCTCCTTCATAGTAGGCATCCGGCACAGCTCGAATAGCCGTCTCTGACACCGTGATAATGGTTGGCAAAATCATAAGACCTAATAGGAGCGAAGCGGTCAAAACTCCTGTTCCCAGACTAAGCGTTTCCTGCCTGATAAAGGGCACTAAGACTACCAAGCCAAAGAAACCATAAACAACAGATGGGATTCCAGCCATAAGATTGATAGCCATTTTAAGTGGCTTATAGACTTTATCTGGGCAGAATTTAGCCATATAAATCGCGCTCAGAATACCGATTGGAACGCCCACTAGCAAAGCCCCAGCAGTCACATAGATAGAGCCTACGATCATAGGAAAAATACCGTAGAGATTATTGGCTGGCTGCCAAACCCTCCCAAATACAAAATTACCAAAACCTATTTTACTAATAGCAGGGAGACCACTTGAAAATAGAAAAATACAAATGAGAATGACGGATAAAACAGAAATACAGGCGGTAAGAAAGAATACCGCTTGCATAACTTTTTCTTTTGTCTGTGCCATCTAGAGCTCCTTATTTAGCGAGTGCATCCCAAGTCGTTGTCTTGCCTGTATAGATGTCCTTGACTTGGTCGCTGCTTAGGCCATCAATCTTGTTCTTTTTGTTGACAATGACAGCAATACCATCAAGAGCGATTGCTCTTGATTTAACACCCTTGGAAGTTTCAGACTTATCAAGCTCACGAGAAACCATGCCAATATCACAAGTCCCATCGACCGCGCTTGTCACACCAGTTGAGGAATCACTTTGTTGCACTTCAATGGTCACATCGGGATTTTCCTTGAGGTAGGCTTCCTTGAGTTTTTCCATAACGGGCGTCACCGAACTCGATCCAGCAATAACAATTTTTCCGCTTGCTCCAGAGGATTTGTAGGCCCCTGTATTGGATTGGGAAATATAGCCATTTTCTTCAACAACTTTTTGCCCATCTTCACTCATAATATAATCGATAAAATCTTGAGCCTGAGCGCTAACATCGTCCTTAGTCACAATATTAAACGGACGTGAAATCTTATAACTACCGTCCTTGACCGCCTCAGCACTGGCCTTTGTACCGTCAACTTCAAGAACTTTTACACTATCGTCAATAGATCCGAGCGACGCATATCCAATGGCAGTCTCATCACCAGCCACCGTTGTCAGCATGACAGAAGTTGAGTTGGTGACTGTCGCTTGATTGGTCGTCAAATCAGCCTTATCGCCATTATCTTTCTTCTCTTCGACACCAAATAATTCAATAAAAGCACCGCGTGTCCCTGAACCGTCTTCTCGGGTAATGATATTGATCGGTTGATTTGATGATGATTTAGCGCCACCGCCGCAGGCAGTCAGAACGCTTAAACTCGCTAGACCTGTTATTGCTAAAAGCAAAAGGCGTATTCGTTTCTTCATAATGGACTGTCTCTCCTCGTTTGTGTATTTGTTCCTTGAACAATTCTAATTGTACTTACCAAATATCAAATCTATTCCCTTATTTTTGTAAAGTTTTTGTAAAATCACGTGAGTCTCAAAAAATCAAAGACCAAACTAAGCGATGGGCTGCAAGCAGCTTACACTATCCAATGAAGAGTTTAAAACTGGAGATAAGACAAGCAACAGCTTGCACCACTGAAATAGGGAAAAAGCGGCGTTAATGGTATAGCAGTTTGACACTCAAAGAGTAGGACTTGTGATAATTTGCTTTTTCTTTACATAAGCTTGATTAGCATTTGATAGTCTTCTGCTATATTAGGACTATCAAATTTTTGAGAGGTATTCTATGTTAAATCTTAACCGTCAGGAAAAAGGCTTACTGACTATTGTCTATACTTGCACTGCTCTTTTATTGATTATCGCTAGCTTCTTCGACCAAGAAATATCCCAGCATCTAAGTAGCCAAAACTCCATCTTTGGAACACTTTTTCAAAATTTTGGAATGTTCCCAGAACCTATGGTTCTCTTTTTATCCGCTAATATTCTAGCTTTTGCAGGCTACCGTAACAGTCATTCCAATATCCTTAAAATAATTTTGATGGCAGCTGGACTCCTCCTGTCATTCTGGGCTATTTCTCATATGGTTGATGATTGGCTTTACTATGGATACAGTACAGCAGCCAACGTCAAGCAAGACCTCCCTATTGCTACGGCCAACAATGATACTGGTGGAGCTGTTCAATACTCGGCTCTCCTAAAATATGGCCTGAGCCTGCCTATCTGGGCAGTCGGAACCTTACCCGAATTCAGATGGCTCATCAAGCAAGACGCCAAGGCTATCAGCTACCTGATCAAGATCGCTCTCATCGGTATCGCCTTTCATTTCCTATCTGAAAGTATCATTGATAGCATGAAAGAAACTTGGGGACGTTTCAGACCCTACGAAGTTTTTCAAGAGACCGAGGGAGCCCATTTTACCAACTGGTGGCAAATCAATGGTGAAAACGGGCACCGGTCATTTCCTTCAGGCCATACCTTAGCTGGGATGAGTGC
The DNA here is from genome assembly GCF_058314515.1 of Streptococcus sp. ELY_137. NCBI lineage: Bacteria > Bacillati > Bacillota > Bacilli > Lactobacillales > Streptococcaceae > Streptococcus > Streptococcus sp. ELY_137. The sequence goes on along the minus strand of NZ_JBZFUL010000005.1, from coordinate 13,147 downwards.
TATGTTTTTCCCCTTCTTTATCAGCCGCGATAACATCAAGGGACAAAAGCTTGCCACATGGATTGCTCTGACTTACGGTGCACTCATGGCTGTATCTCGTGTACGTGTTCAAGCCCACTTCTTATCTGACGTCTGTGTCAGTGCCATGATTACCTTCTTTGTAGTATTCGCTTTGACTAAGGTAGCTGGCTATCGCTTTATCGAAGATGAAGATTAGGCTACTAGTTCGTTTTTGAGAACAATATTGAAGATCACAAAAAGCCCTCGTGTTACTGATAAACTGGTAACACAAGGGCTTTTTGGCTTTCAAGAATACTAGGCCATCTTAATTCAGACTTGAGACGACTGTCTTATAAATAAGAGAGGGGGTTATTTCACTCCTTGCTAGCTTACTTGGAAAAATTTTTACTTGTAAAGTGTTCCTTAGCAACTCACGATTCTATCAGACATGACTTATGGGCAAACTCTCAAGTCAGAGGCCACCATTGCTGGCAGCTGTTGTAGGCGAAATCCTATGAAACCTTGTATAATAAGGTTTACTAGCACTTTGACTCTATTTCACATGCAGCGCAATTTCAGTTCCACTTTTGATTTGTTTTAGAGTTTATCACCACTCATGTTAGACTGAAAAACAATAATGGCAAATACAAAAATGGCTACTGTATAAATCATTACATTCAATAAATGAGGAAGTACATGATTAAAATGACCGTTTAAAGCTGACCGTATTATCTCTACGCTATGATAAAACGGTAGAATACTTGTTATTTTTTTGAAAGCACCACCTATTAAATCAATGGGAATAAATACGCCAGACAGCCACCCAGCAACATTCGTCAGCAAAGCTCCGCAAATACCACCAACCGCCTTGTCATTCACAAGACTGCCGCAAAATAATCCTATTCCTACAAACAACAAAGAAATCATGGCTGTTATAACAATCGTAAACAGGATACTAATCGTTATTTCAAGCCCAAAGGCTCCTGCTGCCAATAAGGTGATTGTTGCCTGTGCCATTGTCATCCCAAGCATGGGCAGAGTATAGCCCAAAATAAAATCTAATGCTGTCATAGGAGAGGTAAACAGCCGCACTAAAAAGGATGATGTGCGGTCTTTTGATAGCAACATCCCCGCAAATAGCGCCATAAATACGCTCCCAAACATTGCTAGACCTGGTGCAAGGTTTTCTATTTGAAACATCGTGTTGCCTGCTTCAGATGGAATAGCATCGTTGATAATAGACAGCAAAACTAACAGTACAATAGGAAATCCCAAACCGAAAAAGAAAGTGATGGGATCGCGCAAAATTTCTTTTGCATTCCGTTTTGCAAACAAAAACATTCTCATAGTACACCTCCTGAAAGCATAACAAAGGCGTCCTCCAGCTTTGTGGTTCCGGTTTTTGCTGTTAACTCCGGGATTGTCCCAACTGCTCTTAATTTTCCCTTTGCCATTATACCCACACGATCAGAGAGCATTTCTACCTCATCCATATAATGAGTTGTAAGGATAATGGTTACCTTTCCTTTTAAGGATTTAATCGATGTCCATAATTGACGGCGAGCCAGTACATCAAGCCCTAAAGTTGGTTCATCAAGAAATAAAATTTGTGGATTGGAAATGAGAGCCAGAGCAATAGAAAGTCTCCTTTGCATTCCTCCTGATAAGTGTTTGGCTTTTTTGGTCAATTCATTTGCCAAACCAAATTTTTTGGCTATCTCATAGGCATTTTCCTTTGCCGCTTTACGGTTTTGACCATATAGTCCCGCAATGAGCTCCAAATTTTCAAGAACTGATAAATTAGCGGCTACTGCTGTTTCCTGCGGAGAAATATTGATTTTTTCCTTGACGGCACGAGGGGTTGAAACAATACTGTCACCAAGCAGGAAAGCATCTCCACTGGTGGGCTTGGCTAAACAAGACAGCATTTTAATCGTTGTTGTCTTCCCCGCACCATTTACACCAAGCAAGGCAAACAATTCCCCCTGTTCGACCGTTAAATCAAGATTATCTACAGCAGTTATATTAGAATATGTTTTCGTAAGCTGTCTAGTGACAATAGCCTTCATTTTCTTCCTCCTTTGGTACAGTACTGGCAATAATATCTATAACATTTAAACTATCACGAACTTCTTTGAACATGACCAGTTGTCAATAGGCCGCCTAAACAAAATCATAGCAGCCAATCACATGCCAAAAGAATATCAAGGCTGCAAAACTAAGGCTCAAACTGGCTAATTTTTTTCATTCATTAACCCCATTTCTTCAAAAGCCTGAATAAAGAAATCGCTGTTTAACAAGGCTAAACCTTGATTGATATCACCTAAAACCATAAGGCTATCGCCTTTTTTAATGTTAAACACTTTTCTAGCCCGTACAGGAATGACAATTTGTCCCTTTTCACCAACCGTTACCGTTCCAAAGATATACTTTCCTTCCTTAGGTTTACCGGCAAAAAAAGAATCATCACCATTAACCAGCTCATCTAAGCTAATGTCAAAAATTTCTGCCAAACGGCTTGAAGAAATAATATCTGGTAAACTCTCTCCCAGTTCCCATTTACTAAGGGTTTGGCGGGATACTCCCACCTTTTCAGCTAATATTTCCTGAGAATAGCCTAACTTTTTTCTCAGTAGAAGAATCGTTTCACTAATCATACTTTTCTCACCTCTTTATAAGCCTATTATAGAGGCAATTTATTCGACTTTCAAGCAAGGTTGACTGGCAAAACAAGAAATTTTTGTTAAAAATCATAGCAAAAAAAGAAGCCCCACAGGACTTCTCAGGTTGTAGACAAACTCTATAGTTAGAATTTCACAAGCACACACATCTTGGGATAATATCAATTCACAATCTATAAGAAAAATAGGCGAGTTGAATGAGCCTGGCTCAGATACTTTCCACTGTAGCAAAAACGCCAGAAATGAGTCATTTCTGGCGTTCGGAGATTTTGAGACTTGGGCTCAAAATCTTAATTGAACACGGGCTGCGGATTGTGGCAAAAAGATGAGCCCGCCTAGAATCTTAACGATTCCGCGGCGCACTCCCTATTTTGCCTTTATCCGCAGACGCCCTTTGTATCTTGAACTTAGGTATCAAATTCCAAAGGAAGTCGCTGCGACGATTTCCGCTAGAAATCGATACTATTTCTAACGGCAATCTAATGCAAAACCTAGTCAAAAGCTATAGCGTTGGCGTTTGGTTTTGCCGTCCGCGCTACCTAAGGAAAGTATCATAACACAATAGTTCTTTTGATAAAAATTGACTTTTTCTTCAGTTTGAGAAGCCCCGCAGGACTTCTCTTCTTTATCTTATTTTGCTTCTTCGCTTGGACGCGATTTTCTTGCGATATCCGCTAAGATGTTTTCAACAAATTCATCCAGAGCTTCGGTATGGGTCTGCTTGCTGCCGTAACGGCGGACGTTAACCGACTTGTCTGCCATCTCCTTGTCACCAACGATTAATTGATAAGGGACTTTTTGGGTTTGGCTTTGGCGAATCTTATACTGCATTTTTTCATTACGCTCGTCCACTTCCACGCGGATACCGCGGTCACGCAAAATCTTTGCCACTTCCCAAGCATAATCGGCATGGGCTTCATTGGAAATCGGGATAACCGTTACTTGTTGCGGTGCCAGCCAGGTTGGAAAGGCACCCTTGTAAGTCTCAATCAGGATGGCTGTAAAGCGCTCCATGGTAGAGATAACCCCGCGGTGGATCATGACTGGACGGTGCTCTTCGCCATCAGCACCCGTATATTTGAGATCGAAGCGCTCTGGCAGGAGGAAGTCCAATTGAATGGTTGAGAGAGTTTCTTCATTGCCTAGAGCAGTTTTCACTTGGATATCAAGCTTAGGACCGTAAAAGGCAGCCTCTCCTTCTGCTTCGAAGTAGTCTAAGCCCATGTCATCCATGGCACCTTTGAGCATGCTTTGAGCATTTTCCCACATCTCATCGTTATCATAGTATTTGTGGGTATCCTTAGGATCACGGTAGGACAAGCGGAAACGGTAGTCCGTCAGATTGAAATCTTCGTAGACATCAATGATGAGCTGAAGGGTCTTCTTGAATTCGTCTTGGATTTGCTCCGGCGCAACGAAGGTATGACCATCGTTGAGGGTCATTTCCCGCACCCGTTGCAGACCCGTGAGGGCACCAGATTTTTCGTAGCGGTGCATCATACCCAGCTCCGCAATACGAATCGGCAATTCACGGTAGGAACGCACATGATTTTTGTAAACTTGGATGTGGTGGGGGCAGTTCATTGGTCGTAAAACAAATTCTTCCCCGTCACCCATATCCATGGTTGGAAACATGTCCTCACGGTAGTGATCCCAGTGTCCAGAAGTCTTGTAGAGGTCAACAGACGCTACTGGCGGCGTATAAACGTGCTGATAGCCAGCTGCCAACTCTTTATCAGTGATATAGCGCTCCAAAATGCGACGGATAGTCGCTCCATTTGGCAGCCAGAAAGGCAGACCTTGTCCGACTTCTTGGGAAATCATGAAGAGATCAAGTTCTTTACCAAGTTTACGGTGGTCACACTCTTTAGCTTCTTCTAGGCGTTTGAGGTAAGCTTTGAGATCTTTCTTGTCAAACCAAGCTGTACCGTAAATCCGCTGCATCATAGCATTGTCGCTGTTTCCGCGCCAGTAAGCACCTGCTACATTGAGCAGGTGGAAGACTTGAATGCGACCAGTTGATGGTACGTGTGGACCGCGGCAGAGGTCGACATATTCGCCTTGATGGTAAATCGTCAAACCGCCTTCATCTTCTGAGTGCTCCTCAATGAGTTCGAGCTTGTAAGGATCGTTTTTAAAGATTTCACGCGCCTCATCTTTAGTTACTTCTTCACGAATAGATGGGAAATTTTCTTTAACGATCTTCTTCATTTCCTCTTCGATACGCGGCAGGTCTTCGTTTGAGATTTGGCCGGCTTCGTTATCGGTATCGTAGTAAAAACCATCTTCAATAGCCGGACCAACACCCAAATGAATATCTGGGAAAAGGCGGCGGGCCGCTTGGGCAAAGAGGTGGGCAGCAGAGTGACGAAGAATTGGCAGAGCATCTTCGTGATCAGGTGTCACGATTTCTAGACTGCCGTCTTGGGTAATCGCACGGGTCGTATCGATCAGTTTGCCATTGAGCTTACCAGCCAAGGCCTTCTTAGCAAGAGAGTTGCTGATGCTTTGAGCAATTTCAACAGTTGTTACACCAGATTCAAATTCGCGCACAGCGCCATCTGGAAAAGTAATTTTTACCATTTTGGTCTCCTTTTTTATGAATCATGTTAATTTCTCTCGATTTTTTGTGGTGATTTTTGTTGAAAGAATCACCGTGCAAACCGTCTCTTTTTGTATCATACATTTGAACTCGGGACTATTTCCCTCGAGAAAAAGATAATCTTCCTTGTATACAAGCATCCTAGGGCAGATTTCTATTTTCTTGTCGGGAAATTTCGATATACGAACCGTCCTTTTTGTATCATATAAAAAAGCGCCATCCTCAAAGGACGTCGCAACGTGGTTCCACCTTCATTTATTCACGACAAAAAGTCATGAACCTCATGTTTGGCGATAAGGGAACCACCCTTTTATGTTTGCATAAAATCTAGGAAGGAGTATTCCTTGATAGGTCTGCGCTTTCTCACCAACCAAGCGCTCGCTAGAAGACCAAACACAAGAAACTTATCTTCGCTCTTTATTATAGCAGGAATTGATTTTATTTCAAGACAAGTCATACATTTTATGAACCTCAAAATATTAATGAGAAACCTAGTTCAAAAATTCCCAGATTGACTTGACCATTTTGCTCGGGACCTTGACAGCCTTACGCGATGTCTTGACGGTGGTCTGTACTGCTTTTTTAGGCAGGCGGACAGCTGATTTAGCTAAACGAATCGAGCGATCTGTCGGACTGCCCTCAACCGTTAGGGAGAACTTGCTCGAACGGTGAGTCGAGTAGGAAATCAGCATATCTAGGTAAAATTCATAGACAGACTTACCAAAGTGCTGGGCTGATACTTCATAGCGCTTGCGCTCCAGCTGTTCCGGCGTTAAATCCGGTGTCACAGCAATGGCATCCAAAATGGTATCAGCCAGATCAACCTCATGATAAAACAAGCTGCCAAACATCCGATTGGTAATCAAATCATCCAGATAAGGATTGCCGTGAGCGATAATCGGTGTTCCCATGGCCAGGCTTTCAATATAGGTCAAGCCTTGAGTTTCACTAGTCGAAGCACTGATAAAAAAGTCAGCTGCTCTGTAGTAAATAGTCGTCTGCTCATGAGGAATCATGCCAGTAAAAATAACAGCATCCGTCATATTTAGGATTTCAGTTTGCTTTTTTAAATCATCCAGATAAGGGCCATCACCAACAATAACCAGCTTCACTTTTTCATCTTCTGCCAAGACTTGGGGCAGAGCAGCGAGAACAGCTTGGATATTCTTTTCCGATGAGATTCGTGACAGGCTGAGCAACATGGTCTCATCGCTGGCAATGCCTAACTCCTGCCGCAAAGCAGCCGTCTCATCATTACTGATACTGTCGTAGACAAAATTTTCCAAGGGGATTCCAGTCGGAATGATGCGTTTAGGGATTTTAACACCATAGCCATCCAAGAGGTTAAGCACAATACGACTGGGGCAAATAACTCCATCTAGGTCATTGAGAAAGCCGCGCATAATATATTTAACCATGCTGGGACGAATCAGCTTACCCTTGGCAATATAGTCAACATAATCCTCATACTGGGTATGGTAAGTATGGACAACCGGAATATGCAGGGCAGAACCAACCCATTTTCCTAAAAGACCAAGACTGAACTCCGTTTGAGTATGAATAATATCTAAATTATATTCCTTAGCAATTTTATAAGTCGTCATCAGGCCTCGGTAGACTACCCGCCGCTCTGAAAAGGACACAAATGGGACACTAGGTAGACGGATAATCGTGGGATCTTCATAACGTTTTACCCCCTTATCTGTCCCTGTAAAAATGTAAACTTCATGCCCCATAGCCTCTAAGACTTCTTTTAAGGTGCGAGTGCTAGTGGCGACACCAGATACTTGGGGAAAATATGTATCAGTAAATAAACCTATTCTCATGTTATAGCTCCATAACCTTTTGATAAACGGCAGCTAATTCTCTTGAAATATTTTCAATCGAACGACTTTTAGCAACTTCGTAGCCAGCTGCCGTTTTATCAATATCACCATTAATCGTGCGGTAGAGGCTGTCAACAAATTCTTCATTGCTGTGACATAGCTCAGCCGCTTCTTCAGTGAGCCAGCCTCGATAGACGGGAATATCCCGTAACACTACTGACTGGTAGCTTGCCAGAGCCTCTAGGACAACGATACCTTCCGTTTCTTCATAAGATGGGAAAAAGAAGACATCTGCTCCGCTCATGGCTCCTTCAAAAATATCTCCTTTGAAATAGCCGGGGAATAGAACATTATCGGGATGGTCCTTTTCTACAACTTTACGAATATCTGCTGGTATCACTAGTTCATTGATCTTGCCAAACCAAATAAAGCGAACCTCAGGCATGTCTTGAGCCACTTTGACAAAATCAAAGATTCCTTTGCGTTTAAAATAAAGACCAGCTGAGATAACGACCTTCTGTCCTTCCTCAATGTGAAAATAGTCCCGGAAGGCTCTTTCCTTTTCTGGGTCAGGCTGATAGTTGGCCAGATTAATCCCATTTGAAACTGCACTGATAGGGGTTGTAACTCCATAATTTTCAATCAGTGATTTTGAATAATCTGACGGTGTGATAATGTAATCTGCCGCCTGATAAATGCGCTTTAGATATGTCTTGAACACAGGGGCTACTAGATTTGACCCAATAAAAGAGTTCCTAAAATCCTCCATGGTCGAGTGGCCGTGGACAATGACTTTCTTCCCCTGCTTTTTAGCGGTATTTAAAAGGGCCAGACTTTTTGGTCCGTAGGTATTGATGTGGACAATATCATAGTCCCCATCTTTAGGGTCGGTCGTGTAGGGAATTCTAGCTATCTCCAGCGCTTGCTGCTGGTGCTTGATTGCCCGACCGATACCTGATTTCCCAATCAGGTTCTCCCCTTCAAGATACAGTAATACTTTCATAGTCTCTATTATAGCCTATTTTGAGGTAAAATTCATGATCCACTAAAAAAATCAGCCCAAAGGCTGATTATGAGCCGTTAATATAGAAAGAAGGGCAGGCCAATACTAGCTTACACAAAGGTTTCTTGGTTAACCCAGACGGATAAAGACTGGTCTTGAACAGGGAAGTCTGCCCAGCCTTCTTCATCAAGCTCAATAGGTTCACAGTAGGTGCCCATCAAATCAACAAAGCTTTTACCAGCATTGTAGCTTCCCATATTCATGCGTTTAGAGGTGGCTGGACCATTGCTGATGACGACAGCTACTCCTTCAGGGTGCCGATCATCACCGCGGTTGACCCAACCGATACAGTTGGCATCATCAAAATAATCAACTTGCTCACCATAAACATGACTGCACCGGACATAGAGCAGAGTATCTAATTCATCTCCAAAGGATCGCTGGGCAAAATCACCCGAGATTCCGTAGTAATCTCCATAGAAGACGCAAGGCAGACCCTCTTGGCGCAGTAAGATAAGAGCATAGGCTGCAGGTTTAAACCACTCCTCAACACAGGATTCTAAGGCTTGACCACGCTGGGAATCGTGATTATCAACAAAAGTGACCGCAAAGGTTGGGGCATTCTGCATAAGGCTGCCTTCTAAAACATGGCTAAGATCATAATTTTCCCTTTGCTGGCTGGCCTCAAAAAGATTCATGTGAAGAACGACATCAACTAAATCAAAAGTTCCCTTCGTCTCAGTAATATAGTCTAGGTTAGCCTGAGCGTCGTTTTTCCAGTACTCTGCAAACACATAGAGATCCGATTTAACATTCCTTTGAATATCAGCAATGAAATCAGTCATAAAATCAGCCTTAATATGCTTGACGGCATCTAGTCGGAAACCTGAGACCTGACTGGTTTCCAAAAACCACCGAACCCAAGATTTCAGCTCAGCCACTACCTCTGGATGTTCAAAATCAATATCATCAAACATAAGGTAGTCGTAATTACCATTTTCATCATCGACTTGATGGCTATCCGCCCAGCCTTTATTAACCCCCTGAATTCTGTAGATACCGCGCTGAGCGCTTCGGGCATCGTAGTCCACACCAGTGAAATGATACCAGTGCCATTTAAAGTCACTGTAGGTATTGCCACGTCCAGGGAAGTCAAAACCGGTCCAAGCTTCAATTTCAAAGGTATCCGAAACTTCTTCCATACGATTGTCAGGATTGACCTGAATCACATCAAAGCGCTCTCGCTTGTCACCGCCAGCCTTATGGTTCAAGACGATATCTGCCATGGTTTTAATTCCCAAATTTTCAAGGGTCTCAATGGCTTTAAGGTAATCATCCTTACTGCCATACTTGGTGACAACCGTTCCTTTCTGGTCAAATTCACCTAGATCATAAAGATCATATACCCCATAGCCAACATCATTAAAGCCGGTTCCCTTAAAAGCAGGCGGCAGCCATACCATGCTAATGCCAATTTCTTTTAAATGCTGGGCTTCCTCGGTCAACCGCTGCCAATGCTTGCCGTCAGCTGGCAGATACCATTCAAAATACTGCATTAAGGTGTTATTTATCATCATTTTCTCCCCTATATAAGCTGATAAGCTGTGACCATTATAGCAGATTCCAAATAAAAATACAGGATATTAAAAAACCGTTCACTATGAGCGGCTTTTTAATCTGATAGAGTTATTTACTAGAGTCACGCTTAGTAATACTGTGATTGAGAGTGATATCGTGCTCATCCAGCTCTTCCTTGTTCATAATTTTGGTTAACATACGCATACTAACAGCCCCTAAATCGTAAATAGGCTGGCTGATGGAGCTGAGATTGGGGCGGGTATACTTCACAATCGGAGAGTCGTTGCTAGTAATAATTTCAAAGTCATCAGGAATAGATTCACCAGCTGCAAACAGACCATTTAAGAGTCCAGCTGCCAATTCATCTTCACCAACGTAAGCAGCTGTCGCACCTGAGTTAAGGACACGTTCTGCCAGAGCGTAGCCATCTTCATATCTATATTTGGCTTCAAAAATAAGACTTTCTTGGAATTTCAATCCTGCTGCCTGAAGGCCGGATTTATAGCCGGACAAACGAACCTTACCATTAATATCATCAATTAAGGGACCAGATACAAAAGCGATATTCTGGTGCCGCTTGGCCAAATTAGCAACCACATCCTCCGCTGCTGCCTCGTCATCAATCGTAACACTCGGAAATTGCTTATCCAAATCAATTGTCCCTGCTAAGACAACTGGCGTACGGGAACGCGAAAATTCCAGACGTACCTTGTCAGTCAGACGATGCCCCATAAAAATGATTCCATCTACTTGTTTGGCAAAAAGGGTATTGATGACATTAACTTCATTATCATCGTCTTCATCACTGGAGGCCAGTACAATATTGTACTTATACATGGAGGCAATATCATCAATCCCCTTGGCCAAAATAGAAAAGTAACTGTTAGCGATATTGGGAATAACAACACCAACGGTTGTCGTCTTCTTACTGGCTAAACCGCGCGCTACAGCATTTGGCCGATAATCTAAGCGATCAATAACTTCTAAGACCTTTTTACGAGTTTTTTCTTTAACGTTTTTATTGCCATTGACAACGCGGCTGACTGTTGCCATGGATACACCAGCTTCACGGGCTACATCATAAATAGTAATAGTATCATCAGTGTTCATGTGGGCTCTCCCTTCTATATGAAAATCACGCTTTCACGATTTATATTATCACATATTGTAAACACTTTCAATAATTATAACTCAATTTTTGAAATTTTTGTATGCCCTTTCAAAAAAACATCAACTTGAGCGCTATTATCTTAAAAACATATAAAATCATCGGGATAGCCTCATGACAGAAGAGGAGGGGCTTCTTTATCAGAAAATGACAAAGCCCCCACCAAACTAATAGGGGGGACTGTCTTGGGTTTGTTAGCGATAATAACAGTTTTTTCAACTGAAGCAAAAGCTAGTTAAGACTTTTCAGTACTGCTTCCATTTGAGAAATAGCTTGAGCTGGCAGAGCATTTTCAGGATTTTCTTGATTGAAGGAACTTAAAAAGTCTCTTCTGACCTGCATTCTTTCTCGAATTAGCTGCTTGTAATCATCACCAAAATCTGGTACCTGATAGCCTTCTAGCTCTAGGTAAGATAGGCCAGATAAAGAACCAAAGGATTTGAAGTCACCTTTACCTTCAACAACATGTTCAATAATATCTAGCGAAACTTCTTTAGGAATGGCTTGGCCCATGTACTGCCCTGTATTGATAATATAACAGTCAACACCGGATTCAAAGAGTGTTCTAAATTTTTGAAAATCCTCTGCTAGAGGATAAACGCGGAAAGGATTAGCGAACGGCTCAATAATCAAGTCCTTCTGATTGCCCTTGGTATTTTCAGCACTGGAGCGTTTCGTCATCAAAGTACAACCCATAGTCGTCGCTAGGACAGGGTCATCAATTTTCACCAATGGCGGAAGACTATCATCCTTCATGATCCAAAAGATAGCCTTGATGGGGTCACTAATACGGTCCACACGGTTAGGAGTTGAGTAGCGAGACTTCACAGTCCGTCCATTACCATTGCGAATATCTTCTGTTACGAGTTTTTTATGCCCTTCTTGATCCAGAGTCACACCGCAATTCTGTACAGTTATAAAGTAATCCTGCTCCTTATGGCCTGTCGGATAATCGTTTGTTTTATCAAAATACGAAGGTTCTAAGGCAATTGAAGAGCCATCTGCCGTTGAGATAACAAAAGCATCATCATGAAGTACTTCAATATCATACTTATCATCATGCTTAGCATGGGTCAGCGTAGACTTACCAGAACCTGACAGACCAAAGAAGGAAGCGACAAAATTGTTGGAGCTACCAGTTTCTTTTTCTCTGAAAATTTTTAAACCACCATGGCAGGCTACATAGCCATTTCTAGCAGCTGTACTCCAAGCTAGAGTCAAAGTCGACTTCTTTAACTCCCCAAAATAGCGCAAGCCCAGAATTATAGCACAGTTGTGCTGGACATCAAAGTAGACTAAGCCATCTGGATAATCCGGGTGAGTCCATTCAGGATCAAAAAAGATAAAAATATCATCCTCATCATAGATCTTGGAAGCGGTCAAACGCTTATTAAATTCTTCATCTAATATTTGGAAGTTGAGCAGCCAAGAATAGAGGTTGGGAATCTCATCTTCTGGGACCATAAGGTGGGCACGAACCATAAATTCTTCATCCAGACCTACCACAGCATCAGCACGATAAAAGGCTTTCCTGTGAGCCTGCCAAACTGCCTCGCGTACAATAGGCTGCAGCGTTTGATCCTCTTTGGAATCGCGGCCATAAATGCGTCTGGCTCTCGCTGTACGGCCTACAATAGCCCCAGAATTAGTCAGCAAGACACGCGCATCAGAAGGTAACCCCAGCTCCTGTGTGTGGGCTACTGGCATGTCTAAAACGACTGTTCCTGCCGCTTTTGAAGCAAGTTCATAAGCTTTTTCTAAACTCTCAACAGACTTAACCTGATTTTCGTAAAAAGCTGTCTCGATAATTGTTTTCAAGGATGAGAAATAAGGCGTATTCGCTCGCATTTCTGCATCGGTAAATTTCTGGCGTGTTGACATATGGCATCCTCCTTATATTAAGATACTAAGAGCGTCCGCGGATCAAGCAAAAATAGGAGGTTCGACGAAGACGCTGGCGTCTAGGAAGAAACTATCTTTTTTGCACAAGCCGCAGCCCGTGTTCAATTATTAAGATACTAAGCCGTTAAGCGACTCAAAGAAATTTAGGGAGCCTGACGAAGAATCGCTGAAGATTCTAGGAAAGCGAGTCTAATTTCACAGAGTCGTAGGCGAGTTCAATTACTAAGATACTAAGCCGTTAAGCGACTCAAAGAAATTTAGAGAGCCTGACGAAGAATCGCTGAAGATTCTAGGAAAGCGAGTCTAATTTCACAGAGTCGTAGGCGAGTTCAATTACCAAGATACTAAGCCGTTAAGCGACTCAAAGAAATTTAGAGAGCCTGACGA